>CACYDB010000120.1 GCA_902773035.1 uncultured Ruminococcus sp.
ACACGAACGCTCCGAGAGATACTATCGATAAAACGCCGGACATTCTCCTGAAATCATATAAATAATCAATTCTCATAAAGCAAAGAATGGATACGACCGCAAGAAAATAGTCGAATAACGCAACTTGAAATTGTTTTGTCTTCATTTTTTACCCTTTATCATCAATAATTCAATCACCGACATAGCTGTTCTTACGCCAAAGCGGCATATCAAAACCTGTTGATACTCTCAATCACATAGTCGATTTCTTCGTCGGTCATACCGTAATACATCGGCAGGCTGAGCTCGGTGCGGCTGATTTCCTCTGCGACGGGGAAATCGCCCTCCTTGTAGCCCAAATCCTTGTAGCACTCCTGAAGATGAACGGGAGTCGGATAATGCTTGTTGGTACCGATCCCGCGCGAGTTCAGGTACTCCTCGAGCTCGTCGCGGCGGTCGCATTTTACCGCGAATACGTGCCATACGTGTACGCAGTCCTCGTTTACATAGGGCAGAACGACCGCGGGATTCTTGATTTCGGTCAGATAACGCTGAGCCACTCTGCGTCTTTCGTCGTTCATTTTCTCGAGTATAGGCAGCTTGGCTGACAAAAACGCCGCCTGCATCTCGTCAAGCCTGCTGTTGTTTCCCTTGTAGATGTGATGATATTTATAATCCGAGCCGTAGTTGCCCAGAGCTCTGATCTTCTTTTCGAGCGCTTCGTTATCGGTCACGACAGCTCCTGCGTCGCCGAGAGCTCCGAGGTTCTTGCCCGGGTAAAAGCTGTAGCCCGCGGCGTCGCCGAAGGTACCCGTGGTCTTACCCTTGTAGGTCGCGCCGTGAGCCTGAGCGCAGTCCTCGATGATCTTCAAATCATATTTTTCGGCGATTTCGACGATCCTGTCCATCTTGCACGCCTGACCGTAGAGATGTACGGGAATGATCGCCTTAGTCCTGTCGGTTACGGCAGCCTCGATTTTTTCGGGGTCGATGTTGAAGGTATCAGCCTCGGGGTCAACCAGCACAGGAGTCGCGCCCGCGTAGCTGATCGCGAGAACTGACGCGATAAATGTATTGGCGGGAACGATAACCTCGTCGCCGCTGCCGATATCAAGCGCCTTGAGCGCCATTACAAGCGCGTCGAGACCGTTGCCGACTCCGACGCAGTATTTAGCGCCGATGTAATCGGCGAAAGCCTTTTCAAAGCTCTCGTCCTCGGCGCCCTCTATATACCATGAGCGCTCGAGCACACGTTCAAACGCTCCCTTGATTTCACTTTTAAGCTCTCTTTCCATCGGAAGAAAGGATACAAACGGAACCTTCATCTTACACCTCGCTGTTATCATCGGGCTCGCCGAGCTCCTCGACGTATCTCAGAAACTCGTCGTAATCCCTGATATAGTCCTTCTCGTCGTAAAGCTCCGACGCCAGAACCATAAGCACCGCGTCGGGAGAAAAATCGAACATCTCTCTCCACATAGCGTTGGAAACATAGAGTCCCTCGTATGGCTTTTCAAGCGGCACGATTTTCTTTTCCTTGCCGTTGTCGAGGCGAATCTTACAGCTTCCGTGAATACAGATAAGGATCTGCTCCAGAGATTTATGCGCGTGATAGCCGCGCGTTACGTTCTCAAGCGTGTCGTACATATAGTAAACGCGCTTGATTTTAAACGGAATATCCTTGAACTCCTCAAGCGCGACAAGCTGTCCGCGTTCGTCGCCGTGAGGCTGAAAAACATATTTAATGACCTGCATTTTATCACCTGCTTATCATATCAATATAAACCTTCCTGACCGACGGATCGGCTTTAAAGAAGTCGTCATAGCGTTTTGAAGAAGCGTAAATCGTCTTTTCCGCAAGATGTATGTAATACTTCGGACTTCTGTACTTTCTGTTATCAGTCAGTCTTTGGGGATAGATTTTGAGCATAGTCTCGTTATCGCCCTGCCTGATGTCAGCTCCTCGGGTAGCCGTGAGCATTTGTCCTGCGTCTACGCGGTAGGAAACATACGGAACAGGCTCAAATCTGACGGGAGTTTTTCTGTCGTAGATGAGCTTCATCCACATCGGGATATCCTCGATGTAGGTAAAGTTGCTCAGTAGCTCTCTGACTTCGCCGTCTCTCCAGAACTTTGACGGTACGAACACTCCGGGCGCGAAAAGATAGTTTCTGAAAATAAGGAGCTTTCCGAGCTTATTCTTCGCGTTATAAGCCATAGCCGTTCTATAAGACATTCTGAAGCTGTTGATAAGCTTTTCGGGCTCGTCGCCGAAATCGCCGAACGGCAGTACGGGCGTTACGACGATCTCGTCGCCGATTTTATCATAAACCGAGTAAATATCGTAATTGTTGTACTTATCGTCGCCCGCGAGGATCTTAAACTCCTCCGTATTACAGCTGTCGATAGCCCTGTACATATTCTTTACGGTGCCCATATTGGCGTCTGTGGGCAGAACCTCGGCTCTGCGGAAAAAGGACTTGTTTTCCTCGATCCATTTCCGAGCGACCTCGGCGGTATTGTCCTTTGAGAAATCGTCGGCGACAATCAGATCGTTCTCGATCCCGCCGCCGAAGCCTTCGACAATTCGCTTAATGCTGTCGAGGTGTTCCGTGATTAGTTTTTCCTGATTGTAGCTAACGCAGATAAAAGTAAATTCTTTCATTTTACCTCACTAATTAGAGTCAGTCCTTACGCCAGACCATTTTATTTACGACGCCGGTGTAGCTCTGAATGATTTTTACAACCTTGTCGCTGACATTTTCGTCAATATAATCGGGCACGGGTATACCGTTGTCGCCGTTTTTAACCATTTCAACCGCCGTGTCAACCGCCTGCAGCAAGCCTACGGTATCAATTCCCGAGAGGATGAAGCAAGCCTTGTCAAGCGCCTCGGGACGCTCAGTGCTTGTTCTGATACATACGGCGGGGAAGGGATTACCCACAGAGGTGAAGAAGCTGCTTTCCTCGGGGAGAGTGCCGCTGTCGCTGACGACCGCGAAGGCGTTCATCTGCAGGCAGTTGTAATCGTGGAAGCCCAGGGGCTCGTGACGTATCACGCGCTTATCGAGCTCAAAGCCGCTCTCCTCCAGACGCTTCTTGCTTCTGGGATGGCAGGAGTACAGGATAGGCATATCGTATTTCTCAGCCATCTTGTTGATCGCCGTGAAAAGACTTGTGAAGTTCTTTTCGGTATCTATATTTTCCTCTCTGTGAGCGGAAAGAAGAATGTACTTTCCTTTTTCGAGATTAAGTCTTGAATGAATATCGCTTTGGCGGATTTTTTCGAGATTGTTGTGAAGCACCTCAGCCATAGGACTTCCCGTTACGTAGGTTCTCTCCTTGGGCAGTCCGCAGTCGGCGAGGTATCTTCTCGCGTGCTCCGAATAAGCGAGGTTTACGTCCGAGATAATATCAACGATTCTTCTGTTGGTTTCCTCGGGCAAGCACTCGTCCTTACACCTGTTGCCAGCTTCCATATGGAAAATAGGGATGTGCAGACGCTTGGCGCCTATTACGGACAGACAGCTGTTTGTATCGCCGAGTACGAGAACCGCGTCGGGCTTGAGCTCGTCCATAAGCTCGTAGCTTTTGGCGATGATATTGCCCATAGTCTGACCGAGGTTATCCCCGACAGCCTCCATATACACCTCGGGCATATCGAGCTCTAAATCGCGGAAGAAAACTCCGTTGAGGTTATAATCGTAATTCTGACCTGTATGAGCCAGAATCGTGTCAAAATATTTTCTGCATTTCTTTATAACAGCCGCAAGCCTGATGATCTCGGGTCTTGTGCCGACGATTATCATAAGCTTGAGCTTTCCGTTATTTTTCCATTCAGCCATAGCGCGCCTCACTTTACAGGTTCAAAGAATGTGTCGGGATGCTCGGGGTCAAAGGTTTCGTTAGCCCACATCAGCGTTACCAGATCGTCTGTATCGGAAAGATTGATGATGTTGTGGGTGTAGCCGGGGAGCATATGAACAGCCTGTATCCTGTCGCCGCTCACCTCGAACTCCATAACCTCGTCAGTGCCGATTTTACGCTCCTGGATCAGAGCTCTGCCAGCGACTACAATGAAAAATTCCCACTTCGCGTTATGCCAGTGCTGACCCTTTGTGATCCCGGGCTTGCTAATATTGACCGAGAACTGACCGTGAGAAGCGGTTTTCAGAAGCTCTGTAAAGCTTCCTCTGTCGTCCTTGTTCATCTTTAAATCAAACGCGACCTTGTCCTTCGGGAGATATGAGAGGTACATCGAGTAGAGCTTTTTCTCAAAGCTTCCCGAAGCGATCTCGGGCATCATAAGCGTCCTGGGCTGGTCGTGGAAAAGGTTGAGCAGCTCAACGATCCTGCCGAGAGTCGCCTTATGAGTAACGGGCGCGTAGCAATATCTGCCGTCGTCGCGAGGCTCGGGAGTAAGTCCGTCCCACTCGCCGTCCTCTGCGGGATATTCACAGCGGTGAGGCTTGCCCTCGAGCGCGTCGTACATCTCGTCGATAAGGTCGTCGATAAACAGCACCTCAAGCTCAACAGACGGGTCGTTGACGGTGATCGGCAGGTCGTTCGCGATATTGTTGCAGAACGTGCCGACGGCGCTGTTGTAATTGGGCTTGACCCATTTGCCGACGAGGTTCGGGAAGCGGTAAACGTAGACCTTAGCTCCCGTTTCCTCGGCGTATTCAAAGAACAGCTCCTCGCCCGCCTTCTTGCTCAGACCGTACTCGCTTGTGCCGAAGCGTCCCGCGAGGGTAGCCTGCAAGCTGCTGCTGAGCATAACGGGGCAGGTGTTGCCGCATTTTTTGAGCGTATCAAGCAGAGTTGAAGCAAAGCCGAAGTTGCCCTCCCTGAACTCCTTCGGGTCTTTGGGACGATTCACGCCCGCGAGGTTGAACACAAAATCGCATTTTCCGCAGAAGCTCTCGAGCTCCTCTGGGGTGTTGTTTATATCATATTCGTAGATATCTTCGATCGTAATATCGGGTCGTGTACGGTTCTTGCCGTCACGGATATTTTTTAAGTTTTCTATCAGGTTTTTGCCGACGAAGCCCGCCGCTCCCGTAACAAGAATATTCATAGCTTTCTCTCTTTTTCTCTGTACTAAAGGTAATTAAATATGACGGATTCCGTCAAGCTCCTCTTTTACGTAATCGGTTGTGAGGATCTTCTTAACGGTTCCCTCAACGTCGAGGAGATTTGTATTGTGGCTTGTGTAAGCCTCGTTAGCCATAGTTTTGACCTGACCGTCAACAAAGAATTTATCGTAGTTTAAATCTCTGTTGTCGGCGGCAACGCGGAAGTAGCCGCCCATATCCTCGGCGCGCAGACACTCTTCCTTAGTCATAAGAGTTTCGTAGAGCTTCTCGCCGTGGCGTGTGCCGATGATCTTTGTGCCCGTATCGCCGAAGAGCTGCTGAACAGCCTTTGCGAGATCGCCGATTGTGCTTGAATCAGCCTTCTGAATGAACAGGTCGCCGGGATTAGCGTGCTCAAAGGCAAACTTTACAAGGTCAACCGCCTCGTCAAGATTCATAAGGAATCTCGTCATTTCGGGATTTGTGATAGTTATCGGATTACCCGCGTGGATCTGGTCGATAAACAGCGGGATAACCGAGCCTCGTGAGCACATAACGTTACCGTAGCGGGTACAGCAGATGACCGTATCTCCTCTCTCGGCGGCAACACGCGCGTTAGCGTAGATAACGTGCTCCATCATAGCCTTGGAGATACCCATAGCGTTGATCGGGTACGCAGCCTTATCGGTGCTCAGACAAACGACTCTCTTGACGCCCGCGTTGATAGCGGCGTGGAGCATATTGTCCGTACCCTCGATATTAGTTTTTACCGCCTGCATCGGAAAGAACTCGCAGGAGGGAACCTGCTTGAGCGCTGCGGCGTGGAAAATATAATCAACTCCGGGCATAGCGTCGGCAATCGACTGCGGGTCGCGGATATCGCCCACGTAGAATTTTACCTTTGACGCGTGCTCGGGGTGCTTAGCCTGAATCAAGTGACGCATATCGTCCTGCTTTTTCTCATCGCGCGAGAAAATACGGATCTCGCCGATATCTGTTTCAAGAAAATGCTTGAGAACCGTATTTCCGAAGGAGCCTGTACCGCCCGTGATCATCAGGGTCGCTCCGCTGAATGCTGACATAATCTTTACCTCCTGCTTTATCGCTTAGCTTTGGTTTTAACTTTACTTTTTGTTATCTGATACCACATAAACTTTGTGTTTGTGACCAAGTAGCGCTTAAAAAGTCTTCGCGGCTCCTGCAAGAAGCGGTAGAACCACTCCAGACTGAGCTTCTGCATCCACATCGGCGCCTCGGGAACAATGCCCGCGAGCACGTTGAACGCTCCGCCTACGCCTACCATCAGACCGTTGATCCTGCCCTCAAGCCTGTGGCAGAAGAGCTCCTGACGCGGCGCTCCGAGAGCTACCCATACAAAGTCGGGATTGGTTTCGTTTATACGCTCGGCAAGCTGAGTTTCCTCCTGCTCGCTCATATCTCTGAACACCGAGGGCTCATATCCGCAGATATTGAGCCACGGATAGTCGCTTTTCAGCGTTTCAATCAGTTTATCAAGGTTTTCCCTGCTGTTTCCGTAGAAATAGTGGCGCAGCTCCCTTGTCTTTGACTCCTCAAAAATCCTTCTCATCAGATCGGGACCCGTGACTCTGTCCATTTCGGGAAACTGTTTTCTTCCGACAACGGAAAGAGGCTTTCCGTCGGGCACCGAAAGAAATGACTCAGCCTGAACCTTGAAGTATTCGGGATCGTCGTGCGCCATAACAGTCGTGTGAACGTTTGAAACGCAGATGTATTTCCCTTTGTTTTTATCAAAATCGCGGAAAATCGCGTCAACGCAACTTTCCATATCAACCGCCGAAATCGGAACGCCTATAATAAGCGCCCTTTTAGACGGCTGAGGCGCGGTATTTTCCATTTATATTATCCTCCGCTCAGCTTCTTTGCTTTCCTGCTATGGCTTTGGGACTGCCGTAGATTTCCGTAAAGGCTTTATAATTGCTCTCGGGATTGAGCGTAGATTCGTAATAAGCCGCGGCGTTTTCCGATAAACGCGCGTTATCCTTGATAATAAGCTCTACCGCCTCGGTAAAGCTCTCGGGAGACTCGGGGTCAAACAGCGCTCCTCCCTTTGACTGACGGACGATCGAGCCGTGGTTGCCCAGATCCGTTGAAAGCACGGGACAGCCGTAGGACATACTCTCGGAAATTATCATCGGGAAGCCCTCATACAAGATACTCGGAAAAACAAGACCGTATGAGGTTTTGATATCCCGCGCGATCTCCTCACGCTCAACAAAGCCGTAGAACTCAATGTTCGGATATTTTTCCGCGGCTTCCTGTACGAGCTGTACGCACTCGCCCTCGCCGTAAATATGAAGCTCGTAATCGGCGGGGAGTAACTTCCACCGCTCGAGCAGGAGCTTTATGCCCTTGTTCTCATCAAGCCTTCCCGCAAATACGAATTTCTTTCGCGAAAGCTCGCGGTGAGTATCGTCGGCGCGGGCGACGAAATTCGGCTTGATAAATACGTTTGAGCCGTTTATATCAATCAGCTTGTCAAACCTGCTTTTGTTAAACTCGGTAAGAAAGATGTAGTTGATTTTTTTATATGTGCCGAGCATCCTGTGGAGCTTCAGCATAGCGACGACCACAAGCGTCTGAACCTTCGACTGTCTGTAGCATTTACGGCTCAGCGCGTCCTTGAAGCTGTTTTTCTCCCGACAGCTTTCGCAAACCTTGCCGTCACAGAAAAAGGTTCCCGCGGGACACAGGAATCGGAAGTTGTGGATCGTCTGAAAAACAGGGACGTTCATCTTTCCGGCGGCGTAGTAAACCGACGGAGAAATCAGAGGGAACGTGTTGTGACAGTGGACGACGTCGATTTTCTCATTCTTTATAATACGCTTTACCTCGCGGTGAGTCTTGAATGACCACAGCGTTGACAAAGGAGTCAGCAGTGTTTTGAGCTTTGAGCCCTTGAGCTCGTCGTTTGAGCGCGTATACTCAATAACCGTGTGGCCGTGATCCCTTAAAAGCTGAACCTCGTTGGCAAAGACGGTATGCTCGCCGCCGCCTATCTGATAGAAATTGTGCACCATCAGCACGCGCTGTTTTTTATCGGTCATCTTCCTCACCTCTTTTCCCTTAGTTAAAGCTTAATCGCGTCTGAAAATATCTCTCGTGTAAACCTTGTCCGCCACATCGTCGAGCGCGCTGTCGTAGCGGTTCGCGATGATCGCGTCACAGGAGCTTTTGAATTTATCGAGGTCGTTTACAACCTCGCTGCCGAAGAAGGTACTGCCGTCCTCAAGAGTCGGCTCAAAGACAATGACCTTCGCGCCCTTAGCCTTGACGCGCTTCATAACTCCCTGAATGGAGCTCTGGCGGAAGTTGTCGGAGTTGCTCTTCATCGTAAGACGGTAAACTCCGATAACAACATTCTTTTCTCTTGATTTATCGTAGCTGTTATGCTCGGCGTAGCTGTAGTAGCCCGCCATTTCGAGCACGCGGTCGGCGATAAAATCCTTTCTTGTGCGGTTGCTCTCAACGATCGCCGTCATCATATTCTGAGGAACGTCGGCGTAATTCGCGAGGAGCTGCTTTGTATCCTTGGGCAGACAATAGCCGCCGTATCCGAAGGACGGATTGTTGTAATGAGTGCCGATTCTGGGGTCAAGACATACGCCGTCGATAATCTTCTGCGTATCGAGCCCCTTCATCTCGGCGTAGGTATCGAGCTCGTTGAAGTACGAAACTCTCAGCGCGAGATATGTGTTGGAAAACAGCTTGACAGCCTCAGCCTCGGTATAGCCCATAAACAGAGTATCAATGTTTTCCTTCTCAGCACCCTCCGCCAGCAGCTCGGCGAAGGTATGAGCCGCCTGAGTCAGCTTTTCGTCGTCAAGGTCTGTTCCGACAATAATACGGCTCGGATAGAGGTTATCGTACAGCGCCTTTGACTCCCTTAAAAACTCAGGGCTGAAAATGATATTTTTGCTGCCTGTTTTCTTTCGGATATGTTCTGTATAACCGACGGGGATAGTGGACTTGATAACCATAATCGCGTCGGGATTTGTTTTCATAACAAGCTCGATAACAGCCTCGACCGCGGAGGTATCGAAAAAGTTCTTGCGGCTGTCATAGTTTGTCGGAGCGGCTATCACAACAAAATCAGCGTCCTTATACGCGCTTTCAGCGTCAAGAGTCGCTGTGAGATCAAGCTCCTTCTCCGCGAGATATTTTTCAATATAATCGTCCTGAATAGGAGATTTTCTGTTATTGATCAGTTCGACCTTTTCGGGAATGATATCCACAGCCGTAACCTTATTGCGCTGACTGAGAAGCACTGCTATCGAAAGTCCGACGTAGCCCGTTCCCGCAACAGCTATTTTAAACGACATAGAATTACCACCTTACATAGAGCCATCCCTGCGAAGCACCGCGACAACGGTTTTGCAGAGAATCTTTAAATCGAGCAGAATGCTCCAGTCACGGATATATTTTGTATCAAGGCGCACGACCTTCTCAAAATCGGTGATCTTGCTTCTTCCGCTGACCTGCCACATTCCCGTGATACCGGGCTTGATAGCGAGTCGCGCGCGATGATGAAGCTCATATTTTTCCCACTCGTCAACCGTGGGAGGACGTGTTCCGACAAGGCTCATATCGCCCTTGAGCACGTTTAAGAACTGAGGGACCTCGTCGATCGAGAGAGCTCTCAGCCATCCGCCGATACCCTTCTTGACCTTACCGCTCAGAAGCTTCTTGCTGCCGATGATCCTGGGGTCAAAGTCGAGCTTGAACATCATACCGTCCTTGACGCGATTGTCCTCCATAAGCTCTTCTTTTCTTTCCTCGGCGTCCATATACATTGTGCGGAATTTATAAATCTGAAACTTTTTGCCGTTTTTGCCGACTCTGGTCTGTTTAAAGAAAATCGGACCGGGAGATTTAACGTAGATCATCGGCGCGACGACAATAAATAGAAGCATTGTTCCGATACAGCCGATAAAGCCTCCGACTATATCGAAAAAGCGCTTAGCAAAAAGCTGTAAGGGAGAAGCGTAGTTGATCGTTGTCGTGAGGACCGTGTAGCCACCCAGCCGCTCAACAAGCTGGTGCTTTTCCTCCATTTCCTCACGGTTGGCAAGCTTGGTGTGAACCACGAGACCCATTGTCTCAAATTCCTCGACAAGCTTTTCGGGATAATTCTCGGTGTCGCTGATATTGACAAACACCTCGTCAACCCATCTTCTGCAAACATACTCCGCGGCGTCCTTTTCATTAGCCACAACGGGATAGCCCTTGATCGTCTCTCCTGTCATATCCTTGTCGGTAATGACAAGCCCGACGATTTTGATAGTGTTGAGTCCCGTCTCCGTGAGAGTGTTGATGGACATTACGGCGTTATCGCTCTGAGTCACGATCAAAAGACCCGTACTCTCTTTCTTGCTGAGGCTGTAGCGGACAAGCTGCTTGTAGCCTATCCTGACAAGGTAGCACAGCGCGAAGAATATCCCCGCCGTTATATATAAAACTGTTTTAATATTATCGGACGAATTATCCTCAAAGGAGAATATATACAAAACCGTTACAAGAAAAACGCTGAGCGCGAATTTGATGACGCTGACGAGCTCCTTGTAGTAGCCGCGCTTGAGAATGTTCTTATATGTATGAAGCAGCAGCGCCGCTACAACGGCTATAATATTGATTATGATTAAAAACTTCGAGGTTTCTTCCGTAAAAAGTCGGTCAAGAGGTCTGCCTGAGCGGATCAAAAGCGCGATAAACGCCGAGATATTCAGAGTCAGAATATCAAGCAAAAGAAAATCCAGATGCTTCAGCCAGCCTTGAAGTCCTTTTTGGTACAAATAATCACCCCTGCTTTCGTAAAGCAGATAAATTTATTTACAGATATTGTATTTACTTATATACGCCTGATTCGTAGGTTTCGTATGCGCCGTAGGAGCCGTTTCTGCGGCGTCTGCGGTACAGGTAATAGCCGCCCTTGGCGGTTTCAACCGTCGGGATACCGTTCATAATAAGACCGATGATTTTACCCTTGTTCCTTCTGATCGTCTCCGCGGCTCTCGAAAGCTCGGGATAGGTCGTGTTGTTGTGTCTTACGACCATCACGACGCCGTCGGAAAGGCTGATGAGCGGGATCATATCTACAACCATATTTACGGGAGGCGTATCAAAGATAATGTAGTCGTAAACCATCTCAAGTCTTCTGACCATATCGCTC
Organism: uncultured Ruminococcus sp.; assembly: GCA_902773035.1. Lineage (GTDB taxonomy): Bacteria > Bacillota > Clostridia > Oscillospirales > Acutalibacteraceae > Ruminococcoides. The sequence goes on from CACYDB010000120.1 coordinate 11,263, forward strand.
ATATTATCGCTCGAGAGAAGCTCTGAGGGGTTCGGCGGAATCGCGCCGAAGGTGATGAAGTCGAGGTTCTCGCTCTCGGAGTGAGTGATGATCTCTTTAAGCTCGCACTCGTCGTTGAGGAAGTTAGCGAGACCCTTGTCGGACTTGAGGTTCATCGTCGAATGAACTGTCGGACGGCGAAGGTCGCAGTCGATAACCATAACCTTTGTGCCGACCTGCTGAGAAAGGGCTATCGCGACGTTGATAGTCGTGGTGGTTTTACCCTCGCTCTTGAACGGGCTTGTAACGATGATTTTCTTACAGCCCTTCTTGATAATGGAATATACGAGGTTTGTTCTGGCTTTTTTGTAGGATTCTGTTACCTGGAACATCAGCGTTCCGTTATTCTTGTTTGAGTTCTTTTTAGACGCTTTCTTAGCCATTGTTCTCACCCTCGCTTTCCTCGGTATTAGCGTTGGTTCCCGTCGCGTTTAGCAGGATCCTGTCGCCGTTAAAGTCAGGTATCGCGGAGAGAATCGGGATTCCGATAATCTCGGTAACATCTGTGCTGTACTTGATCTTATTGTCGAGCAGCTCTCTGATAAATACGATGATCAGCGCGAGGAAGAATCCGCCCGCGGCTGCCATAAAGGTATTTTTCATTACGCTCGGCGCGGAGGGTCTTGTCGGAATAGTCGCGTTATCTACGATTTTCAGCTCTGTGTCGTCGTCAAGACCGGACATTATTCCGGGAGCTACGTCGGCGACGCTGTCGGCGATAACCTTAGCCTCAGTCGGAGAGCCCGCTGTGATGGTCGCGGAAAAGACTTCTGTATTCTCGTCGTCGCTTCTCGAGAAGGAAACCCTGCTTCTCAGCTCCGCGGCTGTATATTTATTGTCGAGATTGTCGGAGAGCTTTTCTCTGAACTTATTTGTGTCGAGCATTTCGATATATGTATTAACCTTTCCTGCGGCGAGGTTATATGAGCTCAGAGCCTGATAACCCTCTCCCACGGTCGAGGTCTTTACATAAAGCTTGACTGTTGAAGTGTATGTCTTTGGGATAAAAAGGCTTGAATATCCGAAAGCGAGCGCGCCGAATACGATAGCGCAGGATATCATAAGCCATAAGCCTCGCTTAAAGGTCGCGAAAATATCCTTTAAGGAAATCTCGTAAACCTCATTTTTTTCTTTATTATTGTCCATTAGCGACACCTCTTCTTTTACATCATAAATAGTCATAGTAATTCTACACTAAACATATTTCAAATGCAACAGAATTGTCCATTTACCTCATTTTTTCTACCTTTTAACCTAAAAAAAGGAAAGCCTCTAAACAAAATTAAGCAATTATTCAATTTATTATCACTTTACTTTTGACAACTCTTGTGATAAAATTTATATTTGCATATATGTCGAAAATAGTGACAGCTATTATACTATTTATATTATAACAAAAAGGTGATTTAAGAATGAAAAGAGTAATTTCTGTTTTGACAGCGGTACTGATTATCGCTTTATCAACCGTCGCGGTATCGGCGGCGGGACTCAACTCGGGAGAGCAGAGCGTACTTTCAAATATGCGTACTCCCGCTAATATGAAGGGCAACAGCGTATATGTTCCCGCGGCTTATATCAATCAGGCGGAGGCTTACTTCAACACGATAGATATGACCTCCGATCAGGCTTCGCGCATCAACGGCATCATCGGTCAGGGTCGTTCATTCCTCGAGGGCACAGGTAAATCGGGCGTCAGCGAGCTTACTTCCTCCGAAAAGCAGACTCTCCTCGGATACGCCAGCGCCGCGGCGGGAGTTCTCAAGATGTCTGCGGCGGCAGGCTCAGACTCCACCAAGGTAAAGATCATCTCCAAAAGCGGAGATACGATCGTTGACGATTCAGGCAGCGTGATCAAGGCGACTGGCGCGGACTCATATCTCCCCTCGGTTATAATCCTCTCTGTAACGGGAGCTTTACTTATCTTAAGCTCGGCAGGAGTAATTCTATTAAGAAAAAAGAGTTATGGCTATGAAAAAATCGAAAAGTAAACGCAACAAAAAGAATATAAAGAATTTTATCGTCTTTCCGCTGATACTTTGCGCCGTAATGTTTGCCGCGGCATTCGCGGTAAGCGCTCCGTTTCTGAGCAACATTTTTTCGATCGGAGCTATGTTTATGTCGGACAAGCAGGTTGACTATTCAAAGGCATATGACAACATCTTCGTCCCGACAGATACGAACGCCGACACCGTAGACGCGTCGGATATTGAGTTCCCGGGAATCAACAAGCAGTTCGGCGAGCTCAGCATCAAGGGACGCGACGTAGACGCGAAGCTCTTCTTCGGAGACAGCAGCGTGCCTCTGCGCAACGGAGTCGGAATCTACGCGGGAAGCTTCATTCCGGGCTACGGACGCACGATTCTCGTAGCGGGTCACAACAACACCTACTTCAACGGACTCAAAAACGTCAGGAAGGGCGATATCGTAAAAATCAGCACAAGCTACGGCAACTACAAATACAAAATCACGGGCACAAAGCTCACCACGGATAAGGACAAGAAGGCGTACGACCTTTCCGCCGACAAGGAAAACCTCGTGCTCTACACCTGCTACCCGTTCGACAGCCTCGGACTTACCAATCAGCGTTTCTTTGTATACGCCGAAAAGGAATCAGGCCCCGTCATCACGGGCTTATACGAATAAGGAGGCGGCGAAATGAAAAAGTTTTTTTCCAAATCAGTCGTAAAAAAAGTCTGCTACGCCGTGCTTACCTTTATTCTCAGCCTTTGTATCGTAGGAGTGGCGATAAGCTCTCTGGTACGCTTCACACTGCTTAACGGCGGCTTCCTCAGCGACACGCTCAACAACTCAAGCTACTACACCGACCTGTGCGACGAGATCACCGACGACCTTATGGATATCGGCGACGCCAGCGGACTCGACAAAAGCTTCTTCGAGGGCTTTGTAAACGAGGTCTTTGTCCGCGAGGACGTTCAGGACTACATCAACAAGTTCTACAAGGGCGAGAAGCTCACGGTTGACTCAACTCATTTTGACGAGAGCCTGCGCTCGGCGCTCGACAATTACGTCCGCGTAAACGGCATTGAGAAAAACTACTCTCAGTCGGGAGTAAACTACTTTATAAAAGAAGCGACAAAAATCTACGTCAACAACATCGAGCTCAAATACTTCGATATGCTCCAGCAGCTCGCGGGCGAATATTCGTCCAAGCTGACGCTCGTAATGATCGTATGCCTTGTCGTCGCGGCGGGAATATGCCTGCTTATGCTCCTCACTAACGAATGGAAGCACAAGGCGGTACGCTACATAGCCTACGCCACAGGCGCGTCGGCGCTGTTTATGCTTTGTATTCCGACCGCGGTTTATTTAAGCGGCGCGCTCGGCAAGCTCACGATTATCTCCCGATCGCTTGGGGATATGTATATGAGCTGCTTCAACACGGTTCTTGCCGATATGTATATTATTTCGGGCGTATTATTCGTGCTTTTCGCGGCGTTGATTCTTATCCACGGCAAAATCAGGGTAAAAGCCACATAATGACGAATTGTGAACACTTTAGCTATATAAAGAGTTGAATAATTGTGCAAAATAACGATTGCAATTGACGCTTTATTGTGATACAATTGGTAAGGTTGTTATCTGAAAATTTAAAAGGAGGAATTTCCAATGAGAACATCTAAAATCATCAGCGGAGCTCTCGCAGTCGTAATGGCGGCTTCTACACTCGCTATCGGCGGCGTCGCTGCTTCTGCTGCAACACTCAAGGCGCCTACAAACGTTCAGGTTGTCAACACAACTAATACACTCAGAATCACATGGAAAAAGGTTGCCGGCGCTAAGAAGTACAAAATCTATCGTGGCAAAAAGCTCTATCACACCACAACAAAGGTTAAGTACTACGATAACAAGGCTAAGGCAGGTAAGAAATACACTTACTGCGTTAAGGCTGTTAAAGGCAAGACCGTCAGCAAGGCTTCCAAGAAGGTAAGCGCTACAAGACTTAAGAAGACTACAGTTACAGTTAAGGCTGTTACAGGCGGCATCAAGGCTTCCTGGAAGGCTGTAAAGGGCGCGTCAAAGTACGATCTTTACAGAAAGACAACAGGCAAGAAGTATTCAAAGATAGCAACTCTTAAGAGCAAGACTTATACAGATCAGAAGGCTACCTCAGGCATAAAGTACACCTACAAGGTAAAGGCTGTTAAGGGTACATCCTCATCTGCTTCCTCAGAGGGTAAGTCTGCTACATATCTTGCTCCTGTTGAGACAGCTAAGTTCACAGCTGACAAGCCTGCTTCAAAGCTCACTCTTACATGGAACATTGTTAAGGGCGCTACAGGCTACACAGTATACGACGGCAATACAAAAGCTAAGATCGCTGACGTTACAGAGCCCACAATCGAGCTCGCTCCCGAGACAAAGAACATCGACGTTGTTAATTACACCATCGTTGCTACAAAGGGCAGCGTAAAGTCCGAGGAGTTCGCAACAGCAGCTCTCTTTATCCCCGCAGGCAGCTACTTCACTGATCCCGCCGACAACACAGTTCACGCTGTAGTTAAGATTAAGGCAGGCGAAAAGTACACAGCAGGTTCCTACGGCAACGCTGTTGAGCCCGCTCCCACAGTAACACAGTTAAGCGGTGAAGATGTCGCTACAATCGACAAGGACTTCAACGTAACAGGTGTTAAGGCTGGTACAGCTCAGTTCAAGGTTGAGTACGACGGCGCTGTTAAGGATTTACTTAACGCTTACTTCGCTGAGACAAACTATTCTTTCCAGAATGATCTGTCCGCAGGCGTTGCTTATCTCGATCTTACTGTAGAGTAATTACTAAACTTTACTGTTCTCAGGGGTTACCGCTCGGTAACCCCTTCCTTTTTATTTCTCAGATTTTCTCAAATTTAAAAAAACTATGGATTTCTTAATGCTATTGTGATAAGATAGTTTTATAAGACACAAGGAGGCTACTATGAAAAAACTCAAATTCATTACTTCAATTATGCTCGCGGCGCTTATCGCCGTTTCATCTACAGCCGTTTTCTCAGCGGCAAATGTCAAGACCCCGACTCTCAAGCTTGCAAACACCTCAAAGGGCGTCAAGGCAAAATGGTCAAAAATCAGCGGCGCTTCAAAGTACACCCTCGCCTACAAGGTAAAGGGCAGCTCAATGTACAAGAAAGCCTACACAGGCTCTAAAACTTCCTTCACCTTCAAGAGCGTCAAGGCAAGCAAGACCTACACCTTCAAGGTAAAGGCTCAGGGCGGCAAGTACTCCAAGGCTAAGACCATCACCTTCCTCAAGAGGATCACCAAGCTCACCGCGGCTGAGGATCTCGATATGAAGGGCATCGTGCTCAAGTGGAAGGGCGTCAAGGGCGCCAAGAGCTACAGAATTTACCGCTCGGTAAAATCAAAAAACAGCTTCAAGAAGATCGCGACCGTATCTTCCTCGACCAAGAAGTACCACGACACAAAGAATCTCAAGAGCATTGAGTCCTACAAGTACTACCTCGTAGCCGTAAACGGCAAGAGCAAGTCGGCAAAGAGCGTTGAGGCTCACGATATTTACGGCTATTACGACAGAGCTACCGACGCTCCTCTCACCCTCACGATCAAGAAGGGCGTAAAGTATATGGACATCTACGAAAAGCTCGACAAATACTTCGCGACGGGCTTGGTAAGCTGGAAGTCCCTCAACAAGAGCGTCGTCAAGGTAAACTCCTTCGGCGTATTCACCGGCGTCAAGAAGGGCACAGCGACAGTCAACGCTACAGTCGCCAAGGGCGCGTACAAGAATAACAAGAAAAAGACAATCAAAATTATAGTTACGGTAAAATAAACGGTAAACAAAATGAGAATTGCGGTAATATTTACAGGCGGAACAATAGGCAGCACATTACAGAGCGACGGTTACATCACGACCTCGCCCGCTCAGAATATGGAACTCTTAAACGTAGCAGACGCCGAGTATACGGTTTTCGAGCCGTATCTGACGCTCTCCGAACAGCTTGACGGCGACTACATCACGCGTCTTGTCGAGTGCGTAAACTCTCGTCTGCTCGAGGAGTGCTACGACGGAATAATCGTCACCCACGGCACAGATACTCTCCAGTACTCAGCCGCGGCGCTGGCGCTCGCATACGGCGACATCAACATCCCGATAGTCCTCGTATCGAGCAACTACATTCTCTCTGACCCGCGCTCAAACGGCGTTGACAATATGAAGTACGCCGTTGAGTTCATCAAGAACAAGATCGGCGGCGTATTCGTAAGCTACAGGAACACGGGCGACTCTCCCGAGATCCACCTCGCCAAAGACGTTCTTCCCCACCTTCCCTACAGCGACAGCATTCGCTCAATGGGCGGTCCGTTCGGAAGATTTGAGGGCGACGAGTTCATCCGTCTTATCCGCGACTACGAGAAGGACAGCTACGGCATATTCAGCCTCAACAGGCTTTCCTCTGTACTGTGGATTAAGGCGCACGCGGGTATGCGTTATCCCGAAGCCTTCGGCGCGAAGGCTGTGCTCATCGAGTCCTATCATTCGGGCACGCTCCCGACTCACAACCGCGATTTTGTAGAGTTCTGCAAGAACTGCAAGGCTCCCCTCTATCTCACGGGAGCAGGCAGCGAGGAGCCCTACGAGAGCACCCGACTTTTCGACGAGCTGGGCATCAGAGTCCTCCCGGAGACCTCTCCCATCTACGCTTATATGAAGCTATGGGTTGTATCTGACAATTCTCTCAACTACTATATATAGTGGTTTTTGTAGTCCGATAGTAAGATTTGTAATCTTATTTTAATATTAGAACGCTTGTTCGTAACATTTTGTTACCCTTTTGTTTCTCATTAATTCAATAAAGAATTAACCCTTACAGTTTATCCATATAGCAATTACATTCTGCTAGAATTGTTGAAATGAGAGCGATAATAGTATAGAATATAATTGCACACGAGAGATGTAAAACACATCACTGCAATAAGTGCATTCACACAATTTCATCCAAAAAAGTACCACGGTTTCCACCGTGGTACTTTTTTTGGTCGGGAGCCGTCGGGAGCCCCGACTGCCTAATCCGCCTTTGGAAGAGTTTTACTTATCATAAGCCTTCTTCAACGGCGTTTCGGAAGTTCGGTGTTACACTTGCGTTACACCTGTGTTACACATGATTAAACGCTCAAAACCCGCATAAACACTGACTTTTTCAATAAATGTTACACTTGTTACACCAAATATACAGTACACTGAGGTTTTGCAAAAGTCCGCTGGTTTTCAGGGATATTTTACAAACCGAGCCTTATGTAAAATAAAGTGTAACATGTGTAACACCTGCCCGAAACCCGCATAAACACTGGGTTTTCGGCGTTACACTTGCTCAAATTATGTGTTACACGAAGTGTTACGCACGCGTGTCGCGTGAGCCAATTCCGCCTTTGGAAAGGTTTCCTCTACGATAAGCCTTCTTCAACGGCGGGTTTGATTTCCTTCTGTAATTTAAGTTGCTTCACGGGAGCCCCGACTGCCAATTCCGCCTTTGGAAAGGTTTCCTCTACGATAAACCTTCTTCAACGGCGGGTCTTATATTCTTCCGATTATGTTCTTCCTACCAAAAAACCGCGTAGGTAAACACTGTTATCATATTATCCTCATCTGAGTAAAACAGACATGTATACTCATTCTCACCCTTATTCTTCGGAAGCGAATTAAAGGTTTCATCTGTATCGTTGCGCAAAATCACCGCGTCATAGCTTTCGGGAATACAAAACGGCGGTTCAACCACAGTAAGCTTTTCACTAATCACTTCTATCGAGTGCTTTTTAAATTCCGCCTTAATCTTTTCCTTTTGATTGTCCTCATATTGCGCCGTCAATACCGAATAAAGCCAAGCATCCTCCGACTGCTCCATATCGTTAAAGCTGATTTGATTTATGAACGCGGCGTCAGGCAGCTTCATATCAAAATCCTCAGCAACCGCGCTCAGATATTCTCTGTTTATTTCATTCGGGTCAGCAGTCGCGGGCGCTCCGGAAAAGTAAAAACAGCCCATAGAAGCAAGGTACACCAAAGTCACAGCGCCGATTGCCAAATATTTTAAATACAGGTACCTCTTTGCTCTCAAATACAGTCCGACGCAAATCAAAGCCGCGGGTACAGGCAAAAATAAGAAGAACACCCAAAGAGAGCTGTAGGCAAGCGGTACATCGGGATTAACGAGCAGTGTGCATAAGGGCGCCGCAATAGCCGAAACAAGCGTAAGACTTAACAGAAGCATCGAAATATCTCTGAGCTTTCTCGGCGCAGGCTTAAATTCGGAACGGCTTTTAATCAGGCTGAGTTCTTTATAAAGCTGAGAGCTCTCGCCGATTGTCGATTTTCTTATAATATGGTAGCGGTTTATGTTGAGTATAAGAAAATAATCCCCGACCTCTCTGATTTTTTCAATTTCAGAGTACCGATACCTTTCAAAGCCGACTTTTTCACCGTTTTTTTCGTCCTCAAGAGTAAATCCGTTCTCATATACGCGGCACCTTTGCTCTAAGCCCGCAAACTTATCACACGTTTTTTTGAACTGAGATTTTCTCATTCTCGAAACCATTACATTATACAGAACGTGAATAACCAAAGCTCCGGCGCAAAAGCTGAACAGCGGTATATAGCCTGTCGTAAAATACAGAACCGCGCCCAGAACGATTATCGCAACTGACAGGATTATCTGCAAAATTGGTTTGCCTGAGGTAAGGCGGTTGATCTCCTTGAGTTCATCCTGTGAATATGAAAAGGAATACTCCTCCAAAGGCTTTTCCGTATTCACTCCGATTGTATCGTCAAAGAGTATGCCGTCAACGCTCACGCCGAAAATCTCCTTTAATCTTATAAGATTTTCGACAGTAGGTACGCTCTGATTCTGTTCCCACTGACTTATTGTTTGACGGCTGACCAACAACTTATTTCCAAGCTGTTCCTGAGACAATCCGAGGCTTTTTCTGTAATGCTGAATTCTTTCACCTGTAGTCATAGAATTTCACTCCTTACGAAAAAAGTATAATAAATAACCCGAAAAATGTAAAGCACAAACTGCTTTCCCCTGTCAAGCCGTCCTTGCGGTCGGGATAAACGCAGTAAACCCGCCGACTGAAAAGCTTATCTCTGCATAACGCTTCTCAAACGGCGGGTCGTATTTTTATCTGAAGGGTGAAGTCTGCAAATATCAATTCCGAATTTGAAAAAACTACCCCAAAACCTTCTTCGCGGTATCGACGCTCTCCTTAGCGTCCCTGCAATAATAATCCGCTCCGATTTTCTCGGCGTAATCGGCTGTGAGCACGGCTCCGCCGACCATTACCTTACAATCCTCAAGCCCCTTTGTCCTTCTGACAAGGGCGATCGTATCCTCCATACTTCCGAGCGTGGTCGTCATCAGCGCAGACAGTCCGATCAGCCTGATATTCTGCTCAACCGCCGTATCGACGATAAGCTGAGGCTCAACATCTCTGCCGAGGTCAACCACAGTGTAGCCGTAGTTGTCGAGCAGCACCTTGACGATATTCTTGCCTATATCGTGAATGTCGCCCTTGACGGTCGCGAGAATTATCTTTCCCTTGGAAACAGGCGCGCTGTCAGTCTTTGAGAGCTGTTTCTTGATAACCTCAAAGCACGCCTGCGCCGTATTAGCGCTCTGGATAAGCTGCGGCAGAAAGAGCTTTCCCTTCTCAAAATCGGCGCCGACCTTGTCGAGCGCGGGGATGAGCGTGGAGTTGACTATTTCCATCGCGTCGGTATTCTCCAGCATTTTCTCAGTCAGAGAAGCCGCCTCGTTTTTAAGTCCGCCCGTGATCGCCTCGTCAAGCGTGAGGTGCGAGCTTACTATCTTAGGCTTATCGGGCTGAGCCTGATTATAAGTATCAATATAGTCGCGCGAGTTTTTGTCTATATTCGCGAGCACCTTGTACGCCCTGACCGCGCCCATCATATCATCGTCGTTGGGGTTGATGATCGGCAGAGTCAGTCCGCTGTGGAGAGCCATCGTCAAGAAAATATGGTTGATAAGCTCGCGCCTCGGAAGTCCGAAGCTTATATTTGAAACGCCCAGACAGGTCTTGCACCCGAGCTCAGTCACAACGCGGTTAAGCGCCTTAAGAGTCTCGGCGCAGCCCTCCTGCTCGGCTGAAACCGTCAGAGTCAGGCAGTCGATATAAACGTCCTTCGGGTCGATTCCCTCAGCCTTCGCCCTCTCGACGATCCTTTTCGCGATCTCAAATCTGCCCTCGGCAGTCTTTGGAATACCGTCCTCGTCGAGCGTCAGACCAATGACCGACGCGCCGTACTTCTTAACGAGCGGCAGAACATTGTCAAGCGATTTTTTCTCGCCGTTTACAGAGTTGACAATCGGCTTGCCGTTATATATCCTCAGCGCCGCCTCAAGCACATCGGGCTTGGTGCTGTCGATCTGCAGGGGCGCGTCAATCACCGACTGCAAAGCCTTGATGACCCTCGTCATCATCGCCTTCTCGTCGATCTGCGGCAGTCCGACGTTGACGTCGAGAATATCCGCTCCCGCGCTCACCTGGCTGATAGCCTGGCTGAGAATGTAGTCAATATCGTTATTTATCAGAGCTTCCTTAAAGAGCTTCTTGCCCGTAGGGTTGATCCTCTCGCCGATAACTCTCGGCTCGCTGAGCTCAACGGCAGTCGTCGCCGAGCACACAGCTGTTGCCCTGTCAACCTTTGCTTTCTTATACTTTTTCGTATCAATAACCTTTTTAAGCGCGCGGATATAGTCGGGAGTGGTGCCGCAGCAGCCTCCCACAAGCTTAACCGTACCCAAATCAATAATCTCGCTCATACTCCGCGCAAAATCGTCGGGCAGAACGTTATAAGTATTGCTGTTAGGATCAGGCAAGCCCGCGTTGGGCTTGACAAAGACAGGCAGAGCCGTCCACTCCGTGAACTCCTTAATAATCGGGATAAGCTCGTCGGGACCCAGCGAGCAGTTTACGCCGAGAGCGTCAACGCCCAATCCCTCCAGTGTCAGAGCGGCGCTTGCTACGCTCACGCCCGCAAAGGTTCTGCCGTTTCTCTCAAACGTCATTGAGGTCACAACGGGCTTGTCGCTGTTCTCCTTAGCCGCGAGCACGCCCGCTTTCAGCTCGAGCAAATCGGTAAACGTCTCAAAGAAAATCAGATCCGCGTCCTTACCCGCGAGGATCTCCTCCCTGAAATAGTCGTAGGCTTCCTCAAAGCTCAGCGATCCCGACGGCTCGAGAAGCTGACCTATAGGTCCTATCTCCAGCGCCACAAGCGCCCTGCCGTCAGCCGCCTCGCGAGCGTTTCGTACCGCCGCGGATATAAGCTCCTCAACGCTGTAGCCGCTGTCCTTCATCTTATAGCGGTTAGCGCCGAAGGTATTCGTCGTTACAATCTGAGTTCCCTCGTCTATATAAGCCTTATGAATACCCTTGACGACCTCGGGACGCGTGATATTGAGCGTCTCGGGGATCTCGCCGAGCTTCAAGCCGCTCTTTTGCAGCATAGTTCCCGTTGCGCCGTCGAGTAATATAAAGTCATTTTTCAAAAGTTCATTAAAATTCACAGCGTGTTCCAGCCTTTCTGAATTTACAAGTTTTCGCCATATTGCAGACCGCGCAGCCTCTGCGCCGTTTCTCAAGAGGATCATCGCTCACTCCGACTACAGCAGTGACGGATTTTGAGGGTGTGAGCAGGGAATTTTCGTTGGTACAGAGCCCGATTTTCCTCGGAGCGTCGAGCAGCGCGAGGATCTTCCCCTGAAGCTCGATCGGATAATCGGCGTACCCGGGCGCGAATCGCCACGTCAGATATTTTCCATCTTCCTTCTCGGCGAGCAAAAGGTCAAGCTGCGCGCAGACATTCTCGATCGCCGCGCCCGCCATAGCGTCAAGCACTACAGCCTTAGCCATATCGCTGACCTGAGCCGAGCGTATCAGCCTGTCAACCGCCGCGCCGAGAGTAGCGCAGATAACATACGCGCTCTCACATTCCGCGAGGTGCTTTTTAACCGCCTCGCCCTCGATAAGACCGCTGTTTTCAAGCTCGATTTTTTTGTACAGATATTTGGGAACAGCCGCGCGGACAAGCTCCTCCTCGCACACGTCCAGAAGCCTCTCCATAGCGGAGTTCAGCTCGATTTCGGCGCCTCCGAGGTATCTTATCGTTTCCTCACGGCTGACATTTTTAAGCTCAATCATTTTGGTCAGAGAAGCTTTCCGATAGCTTCCGTAATCTTTCTCGCGACGTAGGGATTGTTCATCGTGTAAAGATGGATACCGCTGACGCCGTTCGCGATCAGATCAACGCACTGATCGACCGCGTAGGCGATTCCCGCGTCACGCAGCGCCTCGGGATTATGCTCGTAGCGGTTCATAATTCTCGTAAACTTCGCGGGGAGCGACGCTCCGCACAGCGATACCATTCGCTGAATCTGGTTTTTATTAACGACGGGCATAATTCCCGCCTCAACAGGTACGTTTATACCCGCGATTTTGCACCTCTGCATAAAGCTGTAGAAGCTCTCGTTATCAAAGAAAAGCTGAGAAATCAGGAGCTCTGCGCCGGCGTCAACCTTTTTCTTGAGGTTGATTATATCCTCGACCTCGTCCTTGGCGTCGGGATGAACCTCGGGATAACACGCTCCCGCGACGTTAAAGCCGCCGAAGCTCTTGATAAACGCCGTCAGATCGCTCGCGTGCTTAAAATCAGTCTTGGGAGGCATATCGGGCACGATATCGCCGCGCAGCGCGAGGATATTCTCAATATTATTCTCCTTAAACTGCCTGAGCACCGCCTCGACCTCCTCCTTGGAGTTGTTAACGCAGGTCAGGTGGGCGATAGCCTCAACGCCGTAGTCCTCCTTGATCTTACGCGCGATCGCGCAGGTATTATCCGCCGCGGTACCGCCCGCGCCGTAGGTCACGCTGATATACGCGGGCTTGAGCGAGCTCAATTCCTCCAGCACGCCGTACACCGACTCGATCGGCGAGGTCTTTTTAGGCGGAAAAACCTCAAAGGATAATATCGTTCTGTCCTCTTTATATAAATCCATAATATTCATTAATATCACCTCAACAGAGTTATTTTACCATAAATCCGCCGACAAAACAACACTTTCATTTGACATCTGAGCCGAATAAGTGTAAAATTATACTTGTATTCCCGGAAAAGAGGAAAATATATGAAACTTTCACTTGTAGTGCCGTGTTACAACGAAGAGGGAAACGTCGAGCTTTTCTACGAGGAAACCGTCAAGGCGTTTCGCGACACAGGCATTGAATATGAATTTGTATTTGTCAACGACGGCAGCCGTGACAAAACCATAGACAAGCTCAAAAAGCTTTACAACGAAAAGACCGAGAGCAACATCACCGTCGTATCGTTCAGCCGCAACTTCGGCAAGGAGAGCGCGATTTACGCGGGAATCAAGAACTCGACGGGCGATTACATCTCCCTCATCGACGCCGATTTACAGCAGCGTCCCGAGGTTGTGCTCGAGATGATGGACATTCTCGAAAACGAGCCTGAGTACGACTGCGTAGCCGCCTATCAGGGCGAGCGTAAGGAAGGCTCGGTAATGACAGGCTTTAAGTCGGGCTTTTACAAGCTCATCAACAAGCTCAGCGAGGTCGAGCTTCACGCCGACGCGAGCGACTTCAGAACCTTTACCCGCGGAGTTGCCGACGCGATCCTCGAAATGAGCGAGTACCACCGCTTCTCAAAGGGCATTTTCAGCTGGATAGGCTTCAACACAAAATACATTCCCTACGAGGTTCAGGAGCGTAACTCGGGAGAGACAAAATGGAGCTTCACAAAGCTCGTAAAATACGCGTTCGAGGGTATCTCCGCGTTCTCCACAAAGCCCTTAAAGCTCGCCACCTACACAGGTATGCTCACCGCCTTTGCCGCGATAGTTTACCTCATAGTCGTAATCATTCAGCGAATCTGGTTCAACGTCGCCGTAAGCGGTTACGCCACGATCGTCGCGCTGATACTCCTGCTCGGAGGGATCCAGCTTTTCTGCATAGGGATCATCGGCTCCTACCTTGCCAAGACCTATATTCAGAGCAAGCAGCGCCCCATCTACATCGCCAGGGAAATATTAAAGAGAAAATAAAAGCTCGCGCGCAGAGCGCAAATGAGCAGGCAATACAAAAAGTCGCTTTAAAAGAGCGGCTTTTTTGTATTTTCCTTTGAAGAAAATAATGTGCAAACTCTTTACATTTGTAAAAAGAGGTAGTATAATATATATGTATATCTTTGTCCGCTTTTATGCGGAATACTATTTGGGTAAAGAAGGA
>CACYDB010000121.1 GCA_902773035.1 uncultured Ruminococcus sp.
ACGCTTGACGATTACAAGGTCAAGACGACGTTCTTCCTCGTCGGCGACTGGGTAAAAAAATATCCCGACTCCGTCAGGAAGATCGCGAAAAAAGGTCACGACGTCGGCAATCACAGCTCAAATCATCCGCATATGAGCTCGCTGAGCATTGACGAGATGAAGGCGCAGCTTACAGACTGCAACGATGAGATCAGGAAGCTGACGGGCAAGTCCCCTACCCTGTTCCGCGCGCCCTACGGCGACTACAACAACGACGTCGTTAATACGGTAACGGGAATGGATATGTACTGCGTGCAGTGGAATATCGACAGCCTCGACTGGAAGGATCCGAGCGCTGATCAAATCGTGGACAACTGCGTCAAAAAGCTGGTCCCGGGCTCGATCATACTGCTCCACAACGGCGCGAAAAATACGCCCGAGGCTCTGCCGAAGGTGATCGAGGCTATCAGAAACGAGGGGTATAAAATAGTCCCGATATCAAAGCTGCTGCCCAAGGGAGAGTACACAACCGACGTTACGGGTAAGATGATAATGAAAACTGCCGACTCGAATTGAGTCGGCAGTCGCAATATCAGGTTCTGTTCATTTCTCTTTTAAGACCGTTTTTCTCGATCAGAATTGTAAGCGGGATTCCGAGTACCAACAGCACTCCGAGCTCGCCGAGAGCTACGCATCCGCCCTGAACGAGAAAATCAGCAAAATTGAAGCTCATACTTCCGATAAAAAAGAAGTCAATCTCAAAGCCGATGATAATACCGTTGAACAGCGCGGGCATAAGCAGAGCTAAGAACGGGATATTAAAAACCCTGACGTTCCTTAACGCTCTCATAGACAGCGCCGCCAGAAGCGTGGCGATTGAGCCGAAGATCATATCGTAAAAGCCCAAGCCCGCCGTAACGGAGCTGATGTTGGCGATCACACATCCGATCGTGAGTCCCGGGATTGCCGCGGGAGTGAAGAACGCGAGGACAGTCATAACCTCTGCGATCCTGAACTGAATAGCCATTGAAGCCGTTCCCGGTAAGAGTACGTTCTGAGCGATAGTCAGAACAGCGTACATAGCCGCGATAACAGCGCCCTGTACGATGTACATGGTTGATTTTTTCTGCATATTAAATTCCTCCGTAGTGTTGTTTATAGTCCGGATATTGCGACGGACTGGCGTTTTTACACGCTGAGTGAGATTATAACACAGTTTTTCTGTTTTTGCAAGAGTTTTTACCGGGAAATGACGGTAAGGGGGATAGCATTTCAACGATAGGAACGACACGGAATGATGTGAAAAAATAAAAATCCCACTTTTCTCCCCTATCCAAAACTTCATAGGAAATGACGGTAAGGGGGATAGCATTTCAACGATAGGAACGACACGGAATGATGTGGACAATGTAAAACGCCGAGAAAGGCTACCCTATTGGGTAGCCTCTCCCGGATTTAGAAGTTTTGAAATTAACGTGAAAACGTAGATGTCGAATTAAACGGCACGGAATGTGAAATGAAAATGTGAAACGATTTGGTTGAATTGTGTTGTGCCGTATCAGGTTTATCCTCACCTGACAATAACTATTATACTCCTTTTCTTGTGAAAGTCAACAATAAATTATATCTTTCTTTGTGCACAACGACGAAGAAAAAGCGAAATTAACCAACACTAACCATTATAATATGTACATACTGCACAACAGGATAAATACTAAAATACACATTTCGACATTTTAGTTTATTGAAGTTCGTCAACTTGCACTCTAATCACTTAACTTGACAATTATCATTTTACATTTTTAACAAAGTTGCGTATTGAGAAATGCTTTAAAATGGTGTATAATAGCCTTATAATGAGGAGAAATGGGGTTATATTATGCTAAACGATTTTTATAAAGGTTTCAAGAGCGGCACCGATATCCGCGGAGTAGCTCTCGAGGGCGTCAAGGGTCAGGAAATCAACCTCACCGACGAGGTTGTGACCGCTATGGCGAACGGCTTTGTGCTGTGGCTGAGCGGCAAAACGGGCAAGAAGCCCTCTGAGCTCAAGGTCTCGATCGGTCGCGACAGCAGAATCAGCGGTCCCGGGATCGTCAAGGCTGTGTCCGAGGCGATGAAGGAAGCTGGCGTTGAGGTTTTAGACTGCTCGCTAGCCTCTACCCCGTCAATGTTTATGACGACGGTGGATTTAGGCTGTGACGGCGCTGTGCAGATCACCGCAAGTCACCATCCCTTCAACCGCAACGGGCTGAAATTCTTCACGCGTCAGGGCGGACTCGAGGGCAGCGATATCGAGGCGATTTTACAGCACGCTCAGGACGGCGACATACCCGATAAAGCCGACGGCAGTATCACTCAAATCGACTATATGAGCCGCTATCAAGAACACCTCAAGGACATTATCAAAAAGGGTGTTAACGCCGAGGATTACGACCATCCGCTCAAGAGCTTCAGGATTGTTGTTGACGCGGGCAACGGCGCGGGAGGCTTTTACGCGAAGGTACTCGAGGACTTGGGCGCCGATACGCGCGGCAGCCGTTACCTCGACCCCGACGGAATGTTCCCCAACCACGTGCCTAACCCTGAGAACAAGGAGGCTATGGCTTCAATCAGCGAGGCTGTACGTGAAAGCGGCGCGGATATGGGCGTTATATTTGACACCGACGTTGACCGCGGCGGCGCTGTGGACAAGAGCGGTAATGAAATCAACCGCAACCGTCTTGTAGCTCTGGCGGCGGCTATCGCGCTGGAGGGCAACGACGGCGGCACTATCGTCACCGACTCAATCACCTCCCGCGGTCTTAAAGAGTTTATAGAGAAGGATTTAGGCGGCAAGCACTACCGCTACCGCAGAGGCTACAAGAACGTCATAGACAAGGGCTTGGAGCTCAACGAGCAGGGAATCAACTGCCCTCTCGCGATCGAGACCTCGGGTCACGCGGCTATGAGAGAGAACTACTTCCTCGACGACGGAGCTTACCTCTGCACGAAAATCATCATCAAGATGGCTCAGCTCAGCCGTGAGGGCAAGAGCATTGAGAGCCTGACCGCGAGCCTCAAGGAGCCTGTGGAGGAGACGGAGATCCGCTTTGAGATCACGGAGAGTGACTTCCGCGCCTGCGGCGAGAGGATAATCAGCGACCTTACAGCCTACGCCGAAAAGACTGAGGGCTGGATTTTAGCCGACGATAACCGCGAGGGCGTGAGAGTATCCTTCGGCGAGAACGACGGCAACGGCTGGTTCTTACTCAGGCTGTCCGTTCACGACCCGATTATGCCGCTGAACATCGAGAGCGACTCCGAGGGCGGCGTTGAGATCATCAAGGAAAAGCTGTACAAATTCCTGCGTACAACTCAGGGACTAAAGCTGTAAGTAAAAAAGGTACTCCTTATGAAAGGGGTACCTTTATTATTTCTTCGTTTGTAGCTAATTAGTGGTAAGTGATAAGTTGTAAGTTTATGACGGGTAATTACGCGAAGCGTAATATCATTACGAAGTAATTTCATTATGCAAAGCATTATTTCATTACGTAGTAATTTCATTTAATTAAATGATATTCGCTACGCGAATGAAGAATGAAATCGCTTGCGCGATGATATTTGCTTCGCAAATTCACAACTTACAA
>CACYDB010000122.1 GCA_902773035.1 uncultured Ruminococcus sp.
TCCTCGTACACCTCTATGCTGTAGCGGTACACCTTATCTCCGTCCTTGATCCTGAATTTAGTCGTGCCGAACTTGCTCGCGCGAATGTAAATCTGACTGTCCTTGCCTGTCGATAAAACGGAAATTGCCGCTACATCGGGCTCGTCAACCTCAGCGACTGCCGCCTCGGTCAATACGGGATCGTCGGGCAGGAAATCGGACGCGCTGAGCTCAACCTCGGGTGTTATGAATACAAAAACCATTATCAAAGCCAACGGTACAAGTAAGCCCGCAAGCCTCTGCCACAGCTTCGGCGTGAACACATAAAGATAGACAACTACCTGAGCCAGACAGAAGATCGCCGTCAAGATATGATACGGAAAATGTTTGAACGCGAAGATGAACGAGCTTACGTACATTAACGTGAGATACACCAGCACCGGTGAAAAAATCAGCAGACTGAGCCAGTTCTTTTTGCGGATAAACCATCCTACAAACGCCGCGGGGAATGTCAGCAAGGTCAGCACAAACCATAATTTATAATAATTGAACAAGCCCCATCCCATACTGCTGAACGGCACCTGAAAAAGATAAATCAAAGGCTGGCTTATTAAAAAGAACACAAAGGTTTTCAGCGCGGATTCAAGCGGTTTTTTGCAGTTTGACATTATGATTACCGCGAAGAGTATCCACGCCTCGTAGGTCGCGCCCAGATTGACGAAGGACGTTTTTTCAAAGACGGGGAAAATCAGAAATATCGCCGCCGCGACTGCCGACGCTACGGCAAAAACGATCACCTTCCACCATTTCATATCAATACCGCCAAACAGTTTGTCGGCGCCGCGTCTGATCACAGAAACTTTTTTATCTTCCATAAATATCCTTTCCCGCGATTTACTTTTGTAATCGCCTTTATTCAACTTGTCTTTAATAATATCACAATCGTTTATAAAAGTCTACGGATAACACGAAAATATTCGTTAATTCCGATAAAAAACAACCACACTGAAACGCTGATAAAAAGTACATCTGACGGGCATTTTGTCATTGACGGCGGCAATTGCTTATGGTATAATGGTACAAATTATTTTAAGGAGGAAAGCAATGAAAAAATTCAAGCAAATCATCAGCGTCGTACTCTGCGCAGCTCTTTGCTTATCAGCGTTCGCGATAAGCGCGCAGGCAAAGTCCGCAAAGAAGTACGTCAAATCAATCAGCGTTAAATCAAAAGCGGCAATCACTATCCCCGCGGATAAGAAAACCGCTTCAAAATCCTTCAAGGTAACCGTAAAGGTTAACGCCAAGGCTTCCAAAAAGTTCACCGCAAAGTCAGGCAATACAGCTGTCGCGACTGTTAAGGTAAGCGGAAGCAAGATCAAGGTAACTGCTAAAAAGGCGGGTACCGCGAAAATCAAGGTTACTACAAAGGCTAAAGGCAAAAAGGGCAAGAAGCTCAGCAAAACTCTTACCGTTACGGTTAAGAAGAATAAAAAGTCCTCTTCCTCAACTCCGTCAGCGACCGAGAAAAAGGCTTATATTTCCGAGCATTACAACGAGTTTGACCTCAAATACTCCGAACACGGCAACAGTAAGGCTCTCAGATACGGCTTTGACGAAGTAACACAATACGTTATGGACTATAACGAAAAAGCCGTTTACTCAGCTGTAGTCGCGGACAAGAAAGTCGCTGACACAGGCGTAAGCAAAGACGGCGAAAACATCGTTTATTCCACAGGCGTAGGCGTTACAAAAGCAGATATCTACGAGCAGTTCCCGAACAGCAAAAAGACATTCCTCGGCACAATAACTATCACGGTTTCTCCCGTTGAGGAGAGCGCCGATATCAGCTATGACGCCTTAGCGGTCAGCGGACTTCACAAAGAGGCTCCCATCTGGTTAAAGTTTGACTTTGACAAAACAACCTTTGCTTTAACAGACGCTATCAAAGGCGCTCTTAACAATGAAGAGCTCGGCACCGATTATAAAGACAGCGACTACACCCTCGAATACTCAATAGTCAACCCCGAGGTCGCTTCGATCGACGACAAGGGCGTTATCAAAGCTATCAAGAACGGTGAGACTTCCCTGACCTACAAGCTCAAATTCAAGGATGGCTCAGAGGATTTCTATAACTTAACAATCAAGGTAACAGGTAAGGCGATCGAAAAGGTTGACGGCTACACGATCGACAACGTCAGAGATTATATCGTCGGCGTAAACACTCCCGTTGAGCTCAGTGACGGTACAAAGGTTCCGATGATCAACTTCGACAACGCCGCCACAACTCCCGCGTTCAAGGCTGTTCAGGACGCAGTTAACGCGGAGCTCGAGATGTACGGCTCAATCGGCAGAGGCTTCTCTCAGAAATCCAACCACTCAACAGACGTTTATAACGGAGTAAGAGAAAAGGTTCTTGAGTTCCTCCACGCCGATCCCGAAGCCTACACCTGCTTCTACGTAAACTCAACCACAGACGGTCTTAACAAGCTCGCGTCCGCGCTTATCACAAGCAAGGATGACGTTGTTCTTACAACACGTATCGAGCACCACGCTAACGACCTGAGCTGGCGTGAGCGCTGCAAGGTTATCTACGCGGAGGTTGACAAACAGGGACGCGTTATCTACGATGACCTCGAAAAGCTTCTTAAAGAAAACAAGGTCAAGATCCTCTCGATCTCAGCCGCTTCAAACGTAACAGGCTACGTTAACGATGTACACAGAGCCGCGAAGCTCGCGCACAAGTACGGCGCGGAAATCGTTGTTGACGGCGCTCAGATCGTCGCTCACAGAACTTTCTCGATGCTCGGCGATCCCGACGATCCCGCGGACGATATCGACTATATCGCGTTCTCCGCTCATAAGATGTACTCACCCTACGGCGGCGGCGCTGTTGTAGGTATCACCTCTACTCTTAACAAGCATATGCCCACCTTCTACGGCGGCGGCACAATCAAAGTTGTCGGCGACGACTGGGCTATCTTCAAGGAAGCTCCCGCCGTTTACGAGGCAGGCTCGCCCAACTATCCCGGCGTTGTAGGCTTAGGAAAAGCTATCGACGTTCTCACAACGATCGGTATGGATAAGATCCAGGCGCACGAGAAGGTTCTCAACCGCAAGGCTATCGACGGTATCCTCAAGCTTGACAAGTCGATCGTCTACGGCGATACAGAGAATATCGACGACAGAGTCGGCGTAGTCACATTTAACTTCTCCGACATCAGCACATACCACATTTCTCAGGCTCTCTCCGAGCTCGGCGGCGTAGCTACAAGACGCGGAGCGTTCTGCGCTCATCCTTACGTATGGCGTCTTATGGGTATCGACGACGAAACCGCCAAGGGCTTCGAGAACTGCACAGACGCTAAGACGGCGGGTATGGTAAGACTCAGCTTCGGTATCTATAACAACGAGGATGAGGTTGAATCGTTCCTCGCTCTTATGCCTAAGGTAATGGCTGAGGCTAAGTACAGAACCGAAAACTCCGATTCCGTTCCCGAATATTAATAATCAAACTCAAAAATCCGTCGGCTCAGCCGACGGATTTTTATGTTGAAATACCTATTTACAAATTACGCGGTTTGTATTATGATTGTATCAGAAATGATATCAAAGGAGAATATATATGGAACTGATACAGAGTTTTTCCGTTGACCACACGCTGATTGTCCCCGGTATTTTTGTAAGCCGCGTGGATAAGGTCGGCGGCGGTACGGTCACGACTTATGATATAAGGCTCAAAAGACCTAACAGAGGGCCTGTAGTTGACGTCGCCGCAATGCACTCGCTCGAGCACCTTATCGCGACATATCTGCGCAACGATCCCGAGTGGAAGGATGAGGTCATCTACTGGGGACCTATGGGATGTCTGACGGGCTTCTACCTCATTCTCAAAGGCAGCCGCGATTCCGCGGAAATCTATGAGCTTGTGCTCAACGCCTTCAAATCCGTAGACGACGCCGATGAGGTTCCCGGAACAGCGCCTGTAAACTGCGGTCATTACCTTATGCACAATCTCAACATGGCAAAGTGGTACGCCTCCGAGTTTGCCGCATATCTTGAGGAAAACCGCGATGATCCCGCGATCCTGGAATACCCGAGGACTGAAAGGCTCGTCACCGACGACGGACAGCAGTTCTTCGACTCATAACAATCTTATTTATACAGCAACGGGCTGCCGCATTTGCGACAGCCCGTTTTGTTACAAGTTTAATTTTTTCCGAAATATTTAACGCAGAGCATTGTAAGGTCGTCAAAACGCTCCGCCTCTCCGACAAAGCTCCTGACATTTTTACTGATGTTTCCGATAATATCCCTCGGACTGCCGTCGGGGATTTCGTTTAGCGCCTCGACCATCCTCTTTTCGCCGAAGAGCTCCTCCCCTGCGTTGTGAGCGTCGGTGATACCGTCGGTATAAAGGAACAGCGTATCGCCCTTACGCAAGGTAAATTCATATTCCCTGTACTTTGTCTGCTCAAGTCCGCCGACTACAAAGCTGTGCTTGTCGGCGAGAACCTCGAAGCTCTCTGAGCCGTGGCGGATAGCGGGATACTCGTGTCCCGCGTTGGCGGCGATCACCTTTCCAGTTTTAAGATCAAGAATACCCAGCCAGACCGTAACAAACATCTCGGCTACATTGTTGGAGCATATCCGCTTGTTGACAAAGTCAAGTATCTCGCCGGGAGTACCGCCCATGATCGCGCGGTCGCTTATCAGGATTTTTGACGCCATCATAAACAGCGCCGCGGGAATACCCTTGCCTGAAACGTCGGCGATGACCATAGCCAAGTGATCCTCGTCAATCAGAAAATAGTCGTAAAAATCTCCGCCGACCTCCTTAGCCGTATACATCGCGGCGTAGATGTCGAAGTCGTCCCTCTCGGGAAACGCGGGGAAAATATTGGGAACCATACTGTTCTGAATCTGAGTAGCGGTGTTGAGCTCCGACTTCACGACGGCGGATTTTTTTGAGATCTCAGACTGCTCCAGTACCATCTTGTGACCGTGTACGGCAATCAGCACCGAAACCATACTGACGATCAGGAATACCAGAAGCCTCGACAAAAAGCCGTTCATCATCAGTTTTCCCGCGGCAGCCCACAGGTCTACACCTGCGGCAAGTAAGCTCTCGCGCAGAGTTCCGTTGATCACGATGGTAGTTCCGTCCTCAAACCTCGGGAGGAAGTTTAAGTCGATCAGTCCGAAATAGACCGTTGACGCTGACGCGATCGCAAGGCAAAATACGGAAACAATCGAAATATTTATCGTAAAGCCCTTGGAAAAATACCTGCTCGAGAGCAGTACGGGCAACACCATAATAAGAACGACGTTATGGTTCAGCACGCTGAAAATACGCGTGCACACCAGCAACAAAGCTATGACCATAACGTATTTCAGCCACCTTTTTCTGCCCTTGAAAATAAAGAACAGCACAAGCGGAACAGTAAGCTCAATAATTCCCTGGATCGCGATAATGGTCATCCTGACCTGCGAAACCGTAAAAACGTTGAACAGATTCAGCACCCACGATACAATCAGTATCGCCGCGCAGGCGATAATTACTATCGCGGAAAGACGGTTCGACTCATACTCGTTTTGCGCGAAAACCGCCTTGGTATCCTCGGATTCATATACCTTGAAATATGATTTTATTTTGCTTTTAATACTCATAGATCACTCCGAAATTTTATTATACGCTCAAGCCTCGTTATTGAGAAGGAGCGATACAGGATAAATTATAGCAGTCATTGAGTGTTATTGCAAGTGATAAACCTGCACATTTAGCGTTTAAGCCGCAAAACGCGGAGGCATAACCTCCGCGTTAGCTTTCTTAATCCATCTGAATAAACTTTTTGAGCGCCTTGATTTCCCTTTCGACCGCGAGCTGTTTGAATTCCTCGTAGTTCTCGGGCTTATTGAACTTCAGGTCGTCGCTGATTGAGCGAAGGATCGCGAAGGGTACCTTGTTCATATAGCAAACATGACCTACGGCTCCGCCCTCCATCTCACAACAAATCGCTTCAAACTCAAAGGCGATGAACTCACGCTGACGCACATAGGTGATGAACATATCTCCCGTGGCGATTCTGCCCTTTCTTACGTGAGCTCCGAGATTGGTGCAGCACTCGGCGAGCCTGCCGCAGAGCTCCTCGTCGGCGGGAATGTCTATCCTCTTCTCGTCGGGGAACCATATCTGACCTCTGGGCTCTTCAAGCGCGGTACAGTTGATATCATGCTCAACACAGTCGGTCGAGATAACAATATCGCCTACGGTAACGCCCTTGGCGAGACTTCCCGCGATACCCGAGCTGATAATTGCGTCGGGCTTGAAAAGGTCAATCATAATCTGAGCGCCTACGGCGGCGTTGACCTTGCCCTTGCCGCACTCGAGAAGTACCACGTCCTTGTCAAAGATCTTGCCGCTTGTAAATTCGAGACCCGCCTTTTTTGTAACCTCGGCGTTTTCCATAAGCTCTTTGAGTCCGTCAACCTCAATTTTTAACGCGCAAATAATTCCAATCATCTCAAAACACCTCTCTGTTGTTAAATTTCAGTTCATCACTTCTCTATTTTAACAAATATTTTTGATAATTGCAATATATTTTATTAAATGTGATAAATTATTTCATTACAGACAAGAAAGCGCGCGCAATCAGCGCGTCCGCTTTCGTATAGTCATCGCTCGTGCGCGCGCAGCGTGCAACTGAGCGGACAATACAAA
>CACYDB010000123.1 GCA_902773035.1 uncultured Ruminococcus sp.
ATTACGCGAAGCGTAATATCATTACGAAGTAATTTCATTATGCGAAGCATTATTTCATTACGTAGTAATTTCATTTAATTAAATGATATTCGCTACGCGAATGAAGAATGAAATCTGCCTGCGGCAGATGATATTTGCTGCGCAAATTCGCAACTTACAACTAAGAACTAAAAAAGATGCAGTTTGCAAAACTTTAGCTTTTTCAAAAAAATCATATATATATTTTTTTACGTTTATTTAGTTTTCAGTGAAATCATCTTCCATCTTCCACTAATGTGCTCTAAAGCCGTATTATTACTGGCTTTTTCCTGTGGAAGATATACCTTTTCAATCTTCCATAATCTTCCACTATCTTCCATAATCACGCACAAAATCCGCTTTATCAGCTCTTATCCCTGTGGAAAAACGCCGCGAAGCCGTAGTAAATCGGGATCGTGATGTACGCTATCCAGCTCCACTCCCAGCCGTTGCAGAGGAAGCCTACCGCGACCTGAAAGATCACGCACAGTACGGGGAATGCAAAGTGGTTGGGATTTTTCTTGAAAATCGCGTCAACGAGCGAATAATAGATAGGTATGATCAAAAAGCATACCCAAGCCAGCGCCCATCCGCACAGCGCTCCGGAGAATCCCCACATCAGAAATACTCCCAGACAGATCGCCCATACGGGAAAATGCTTGAAGGCTTTTTCTCTTTCACTCTCAATATGCTCGGCTTCCTTGTCCACCATTATATGACCGTCCTCGGAGGTATAGGCGCGTGTTTTCTCACCGTCGCGCACAAACACTCCGTCCTTGCTTACGTGAACCTGAGAGCCGTCGTGGGAGTTTACGTGGATACCGTCCTTGAAGCTGATGTCAACCTTGTCCTTGCCGTCAACGTGGATACCGTTCTTAAAGGATACGCGCTCCTTTTTTACATATTCGGTATTTTCGTCGGGCTCAAAGTCGGGACGTTCATTCTTGTTTGACGTATCGGACTGAGCGTTCACAGCGTCCTTGCCGCGTAAAAGCTCGTCAAGAGTTACGCCGTAAACCTCTGCTAATAATATAAGGTTATCGGTGTCGGGAGAAGCCTCCGAGCGTTCCCATTTTGAAACTGCCTGACGGCTTACTCCGATTTTTTCGGCGAGCTCTTCCTGAGAGAGTCCGCTCTTTTTTCTGTACTCTAAAAGTCTGTTCGCAATTTCGATATTCATAACATTTCCTCCTTGATTTGATGGCTCTATTATACGCCGCAACCGCCGCAAAATGCTATACATTCTGCTTTTCAATTCCGCAACTGACGGTTGCGAGCGGCATTATTACTGGATATTTTGATATACAAAAGCCGCAGGGGTGAACTTTCATCTCTACGGCTATTATAATTCATTTGTTATGTAAAATCAACCTCAAAAAGATTATCGGCGTCCAGCTCCGCGGTATTGAGGGCAGGCTTTGCGAGGGATATTTTTTTGCCCTTTTTGATAAAGAGGGGCACCTCGTTGAGCCTGACGTCAATGTAATGAACGCCCCTGCCGAGCTGCTCCTTTACGATATTCTCTCCACTGAGCTTTACGAGGAGCATATCCTCGGGCAGATAAACATATCGACCGTTCCTGTTCTGCTCATAGACGGGAGCTATCATACACTCCTCGCCGAGCATAAGCTGGTCTTCGACCTCGCGCGCCATATCGTCCTCGGGATAGTCAAAGGCGAGCGGACGGAACATCATATCGTATTCCTCGGCGCAGCGCCTGAAAGTATCGTACATATACGGAATGAGCCTGTATCTTACCGCGAGGACGTCGGAAAACCACTGAGTATGCTCAAACTGATACGCCTCCTGAGCGCGCGTACCGAGGGCTCTGTGGTTACGCATAAGCGGCGTGAATACTCCGAGAGCGAGCCATCGCAGGAGCAGGTCCTCAGTACAGTTGCTGTTGAAGCCGCCTAAGTCAGCTCCGCAGTAGAGGAAGCCGCACATATTGACCGACGGCAGCATTTTGAGATTCAAAAGGATATGCGACCACCACGAGAAGTTGTCGCCGAACCATATACCGCTGCCCCTGTGAGCGCCGATATATGAAGCCCGTGAAAAGATGAGCGCCTTTTCCTTACCGAGCTCCTTTTCAAGAAAATCGGAAGCGGCTCTCGTCATAAACGCTCCGTAGATGTTGTGAGCGTCCTTGTGGCAGACCTTCCTGCCGTCCATATAATGATAAAACGAGCTGTAGTCGTCCATACTGTTCTGAATACCGAGCACCGCGTCCTTCATCTTGAAGAACGACCAGATATCGACCTGCTTGTCCCTGAGCTCCTCAAGCTTTTTGTCAGCCTTTTTCAGCCCGTCCACAGAATAGAACAGCGCGGGCTCGTTCATATCGTTCCAGAAGCCGTCGATGCCCATATCGGTGAGCGCCTTGTACTGACTGCCGAACCATTCCCGAGCGTCCCTGTTGAGAAAATCGGGAAGTCCGACTATTCCCGGCCATACGCCGCACTCGAACTCGTTGCCGTCCTTATCGGTACAGAAATAGCCCTTGGCGTGACCTTCGTCGTAGACGGAGTAGCCCTCCTCCTTCTTGACTCCCGCGTCGATGATCGGGATAAGGTGGATATTCTGAGAGCGCATATCGTCCGCAAACGCCTTGAAATCGGGAAACAGCTCCTTTTTGACGGTGAAATCCTTGAAGCTGTCCATATAGTCGATGTCCATATAGATACAGTCGAGCGGGAGGTTACGCTTTCTGTGGTTATCGCGCACGCTGATAAAATCCTCCTGCTTGGCGTAGCCCCAACAGCTCTGCTGGTATCCGAACGCCCAGAGCGGCGGGATATAGCTCTTGCCTATGAGCTTGCGGAAGCGGCGTACTATGCCGCGCTCTGACTCTCCGCTTACGGTATACAAGTCCATATCGGAGCCGAAAACGGTGATTTTGACCTCATTTACGCCCGAATAGCAGATATCCCACTCGATTTTTGAGGGAAAGTCGATAAAGAGTCCGAGCTTTTCCTCTCCTGAAATGATGATAAAATTATGAGCGCCGTACAAAGCGCGCTTATCCTCGGTATGATTCGTCTCGTCACTGCACCAGCTCTCGTAGATCCAGCCGCGCTTGTTGATTCCGCGCACAGCCTCGCCGAGTCCGTAGACGGCGTCCGAGGACTCGAGAGTGAAGGTTATGACGGTCTTATCTCCCGTGGTAATCATGAACGGAAAGTCGGAGAGAGGCCGGGGAGCTACGCTCTCGACTACAGCCTCGGTTTTTATCGGGTTGCCTAATGTGAATTTTTTAATCATAACGACACCTTATTTCTCGTCATAGTTGCCGAGGAATGAGAACTCGGGCAGCTCGGTTGAAAGCTGACAAATTAGCGATACGGCGTTGTCACTGCGCACGCTGCCCGTAAAGTCGAGGTAAAACATATACTCAAACTCAGAGCCTATGGGACGCGACTCGATCTTGGTGAGATTGAGCCCCATTGAGTTAAAGCGGCACAAAACGCTGTAAAGTGAGCCCGAAACGTGCGGAAGATTGAAGCAAAGGCTGATTTTATCCGCTTTCTCGGGGATATAAAGCTTCTTTGATATAATTATAAAACGTGTGGTGTTGTTGTCAATATCCTGAATGTGATTGTCGAGGATCTTGAGCCCGTACTCCTCGCACGCCTTGTAGGAGCATATCGCGGCGACGTTGAGCCTTTTTTCACGCGCTACCTGACGGGCGGCTACGGCTGTGTTGGTGTATGGAGTAGCCTCGAGATTACGCGCGGTGATGTAGCCGTCGCACTGTGAGATAGACTGCGGATGAGTCCAGACCTTCTCGATATCGCCGAGCTCGGACTGCTTGAGTCCGCACAGGCAGTAGTCGATTTTCATATCAAGCGCGCCGACGATGTAGAACCTGTGCCTGAGCACAAGATCATAGACTGCCGACACGGAGCCTGCCGTAGAGTTTTCCACAGGCAGTACGCCGAAGGCTACGTCTCCCCTGTCCACCGCTTCAAAAACGTCGTCAAAGGTTTTGTAGTTTTTGAGCTGCGCCTCGGGGAAAAGTCTGAGCGCAGCCTCGTGACCGTTGGCGCCCTTTATTCCCTGATAGGCGACGGTGATGTCACGCTCGGGCAGGACATTATTCGCGCCCTCGATCACCTCTCTGAGCTCCCTGCCGCTGTCAACGATATTATGCTGCAGGGCGCGGCTGAGCTCCATAATGTTGGAGTACAGGAGCCTCGCGTAAGCGCCGTACTCGCCGCCCATTTCATCGACCTTGTCGAGAATCGCCTGCTCGCGCTCAGGATTGAGGACGGGGATATTATTAGCCTGCTTGTAAGCTCCTACGTCTCTCGCGCAGTCCATACGCTGTTTGAAAAGCTCAATGAGTTGAGCGTCAATTTTGTTTATTTCCTCGCGGATTTCGTTTAAATCTCTCATAGCTTATCCTATCAAATCGTAAATCGCAATCGCCGTGACCGCTTCGATAACGCTGACCGCTCTCGGTACAACGCAGGGGTCGTGGCGTCCCTTGATGCTGAGCTTTGTGTTTTCCTTCGCGCTCAGATTGACGGTGTCCTGTTCCCTCGCTATCGAGGGCGTGGGCTTGAGCGCCGCGCGGAAAACTACGGGCATTCCGCTTGTGATCCCGCCGAGTATTCCGCCCGCGTTATTGGTCTTTGTGACGACCTTGCCGTCCTTGTACTCAAAGGGATCGTTATTCTCTGAGCCTCTGATTTTGCCGCTCTCAAAGCCTCTGCCGAACTCTATTCCCTTCACGGCGGGAACTCCGAATACAGCCTTGGCTATCTGTCCCTCCACGCCGTCGAAAAGCGCTCCGCCTATGCCTGTCGGCAAGCCCGTTACGGCACATTCTACGGTGCCGCCTACGCTGTCCAAGTCCATTCGAGCCGCTTCGACCTCGGCTCGCATTTTATCCTCGACAGAGCGGTCGATGAGCGCGAAGCTCTCCGCGCTGAGCCTGTCCATAAGCTCGTCGGGGATATTCACGGGGTCGAACCTCTTATCGTCAACGCCGCCGATCGAAGCTATATGGGCGGCGATTTTTATGCCTTTTTCTTCAAGTATCTGTCTGATTACAGCCCCAGCGAAAACTATCGGCGCGGTAAGTCTTGCGCTGAAATGACCGCCTCCGCGGATATCGTTGTGACCGCCGTACTTTACATACGCCGCGTAGTCGCTGTGAGCGGGACGCGGAGTTTCGAGCAGGCTTTTGTAGTCGCCGCTCTTTGTGTTTGTATTCTCG
>CACYDB010000124.1 GCA_902773035.1 uncultured Ruminococcus sp.
AAAATCTGGGGTAAGATAGAGAACGGCGAAATTGTTAATAGTACAGACATCGAGATTACATCCCAGTGCCTGAGAGTTCCTGTATCCGACGGACACACAGCAGCTGTATTTATGTCATTTAAGGACAAGGCTCCGTCTGTTGACGAGGTTATCAAGGTATGGGAGAACTATAAGGGCAGAGCTCAGGAGCTTGAGCTTCCGAGCGCTCCAAAACAGTTTTTACACTACTTCACCGAGCCTGACCAGCCGCAGATTAAATCCGCTCGCACACTCGAGGGCGGTATGGCTATCTCGGTAGGTAGATTAAGAGAAGATACACAGTATGATATGAAATTTGTTTGTATGTCACATAATACTCTCAGAGGCGCCGCGGGCGGAGCTGTATTGCTTGCCGAGCTTCTGGCCGCCGAGGGCTATTTTGACTAAGGGAGGTTAATATGAGAAAACCCATTTTCACAGGCTCAGGTGTAGCCCTTATTACACCATTTAATTCAGACCTTACCGTCAACTACGACAAGCTTGAGGAGCTTTTGGAATTCCATATTGCCAACGGCACCGACGCTATCATTGCTTGCGGTACAACAGGCGAGGCGGCTACTCTCTCAGAGGAGGAGCACGCTGAAGTGATCCGCTTTGTCGCGGAGAAGGTCAACAAGCGCTGTACCGTTATTGCCGGTACAGGCAGCAACGATACAATGACTGCCGTTAAGCTTTCAAAGGCTGCCGAGGAAGCAGGCGTTGACGCTATTTTAAGCGTAACTCCTTATTATAACAAGACTTCCCAGGCGGGTCTTATCAAGCACTTTACGACAATTGCCGATAAGGTAAATTTACCGATGATCCTTTACAATGTTCCCTCACGTACAGGCTGCAATATTCAGCCTGAGACATACGTTGAGCTTTGTAAGCATCCCAATATCGTCGCGGCTAAGGAAGCCAGCGGAGATATCTCTCAGGTAGCGCGTATTCGTTCACTTTGCGGCGATGATCTTGACATCTACTCAGGTAATGACGACCAGACTGTCCCGTTTATGTCACTCGGAGCTTTGGGCGTAATCTCTGTTTTCGCAAATATTTGTCCTCAGGAGATGCATGACATCTGTCAGCTCTGCCTCGAAAACAACTTCCTTGACGCTCAGAGAATGCACTTCCATTATCTTGAGCTTATGAACATTATGTTCTGCGATGTTAATCCTATCCCTGTCAAGACCGCTATGAATCTCTTCGGTTTTGAGGCGGGTGAGTGCAGACTTCCTCTCGTTCCCATGAGCGTAAGCGGATATCATAATCTCAAGGATTGTCTGTCTAAGTACGACTTAATCGACAAATACAGCCAATACGGCAAGTAATTCGCAGGTCTGCTCGTTTCGGGCAGACCTCATTTAGAAAGGAATAAAATATGACAGGAATTATACTTTGCGGATGCAACGGTAAAATGGGTCACGTTGTTGCCGCGTCTGTTGAAAATAACAGCGATTGTGAGATTATCTGCGGCGTTGACGCGTTCGGCGAGAGCAATTACAGCTTTCCCGTATACAAGAGCTTCGCTGAAATCGATACAAAGGCTGATGTGATTATCGACTTTTCAAATCCCGCTACTCTTGACGGCTTGCTTGAATACGCAGAGGGCAACAGTGTTCCCGCCGTAATCTGCACAACGGGCTATTCTCCCGAGGAAGTAGAAAAAATCAAAGCCGCTTCCGAGAAAATCGCCGTATTTTATTCGGGCAATATGTCGCTCGGAGTTAATCTTCTTATTGAGCTCGCTAAGCAGGCGACTAAGGTTCTCGGAAATGATTTTGATATTGAGATTGTTGAGAAGCACCATAATCTGAAGGTTGACGCTCCGTCAGGTACCGCGCTTATGATCGCGGACGGTATCTCAGAGGAGCTCGATCAGGAGCCTCAGTACGTTTATGACCGTCACAGCTATCGCCGTAAGCGCTCTAAAAATGAAATCGGCATCCACGCTATACGCGGCGGTACGATTGTAGGTGAGCACGACGTTATTTTTGCCGGTCACGACGAGGTCGTTACTATTTCTCACCAGTCGCAGTCAAAGGAGCTTTTCGCTACAGGCGCCGTAAACGCGGCTGTATTCCTCAAGGACAAGCCCTCGGGAATGTACAATATGAGTCAGATGCTGACTGAAAAGCTTAAATAATTTAAATGGTTATCGACGGAACTGTCATTGACGGTTCCGTTTTCTTTTTATTCACATATAATGAATAGAAAAGAGGTGATTACCATAGAAAAGACAGTACAAATGAATTCCGTAACTCAGGCTATGCGAGCGAGAGATATTCTCAAAGCCTCGGGCATTCGTTCAAAGGTAAAGCGTATAACGTCCTCTGACGGTCATAAGCCGTGCAGCTACGGACTTACTATATATAATGATTTTGACAGGGCGGTTGAAATTCTGAGGGATAAAAACTTTAATTTTAACGGACGAGCCTTTGGCGGACGATTATGATTTACCTCGATAACGGAGCTACTACCTTCCCGAAACCTCAGAATGTCACGCGGACAACCCTTAGCGCGCTCAAATATTACAGCGCTAACGCGGGCAGGGGAGGTCACAGGCTCGCTATGAAGGCGGCTGAGATAGTTTACAACGCAAGGAGTAATATCGCCTCGTTTTTCGGGATGGACGACCCCTCGCGTGTTGTATTTACACTCAACTGCACGACCGCTCTGAATACGGTTATAAAGGGAATTGTTAAAAGCGGCGACCATATTCTGATTTCAGAGTATGAGCATAACGCTGTGCTGCGTCCGATTGAAAAGCTGACAAGGTCAGGCATTTCATATTCTGTAGTTCCTGTATATGAGGGCGATAATGACAGGACTCTTAATTCTTTCAGAGAAAATATTAAACAGAATACGAAGCTGCTTGTCTGTACCTGCGCTTCTAATGTTTTCGGAATAAGACTGCCAGTTGAGCGTATATGCGCTTTGTGTCACCAGTACGGCATTATAACCTGCGTTGACGCGGCTCAGGGAGCGGGATTGATACCTTTTGATTTATCTGACTCCTCAATTGATTATCTTTGTATCGCGGGGCATAAGGGGCTTTACGGACCTATGGGTACGGGAGCGATGCTTATAAATACGGATATTCTGCCTGACAGTCTGACTGAGGGAGGTACAGGCAGTAACTCGGCGCAATATAATCAGCCTGAGATTATTCCCGACAGATTTGAAAGCGGTACCTGTAATTTCCCCGGGATCGCGGGACTTTCCGCAGGGATTGACTTTGTGCGTAACAGGGGAGCGCTGAATATTTATAAGAATGAAATACGCCATATACAGAATCTTTACGAGCTGTTAAGCGGCGATAACAGGGTGATTCTCTACACGGATTATCCCGATATGGATCATTACGCACCTGTGTTGTCCTTTAATATAAAAGGTTTTGACAGTGAGGCGGTGTCTGAGATTCTCAGCAGCCGTTATGATATAGCGACTCGGGCGGGACTTCACTGCGCTCCGCTTGCTCATAAGGCTAAGAATACGCTTGAAATCGGTACGGTCAGAGTTGTACCTTCCGCCTTTACGACTCAAAATGACATCAACCGACTTGTATCTGCTGTTAAAAACATTAAATAAATTCTTGAATAACCTTCCTTTATGTGATATAATATATTAAATATTTGTTTAAGGGAGGTTAATATGAATTTTTTGCTTCAGTTAATGAACGATATTCTGGCTGTTTTCCGTACGATTCAGTTTAAAGATTTCGTTGATATTATAGCGATTACTTTTATCATATTCAGCCTCTTTAAGCTTGTCAGAGAGACACGCGCCGAACAGCTTCTCAAGGGCGTAGTGGTTCTGCTTGCGGTTTATCTTATTTCAACCATATTTGGTCTGACAATGATGAGCAGTCTTATGAGGCTGTTGTTTGAGTTCTCCGTGCTTATTATAGCGATTATCTTTCAGCCTGAGATCCGTAAGGCGCTTGAGAGGATCGGTAGGACTAATCTCGGCAAAAGATATCTTATGTTCTTTAAGAACAGCAAGTCCGACGAGGAGGTTGTCGCGATTCGCAGATCAATCGTGTGCGTATCCGACGCGGCGACTATCTTCTCGAGCTCTAAAACAGGCGCTCTGATTGTTTTTGAGAGAAACGTTAAGCTTTCCGATATAGCCGACACAGGCACTATACTCAACAGTGATCCGTCTGTAGCGCTTTTCGGCAATATTTTCTTTAATAAGGCGCCTCTACACGACGGTGCTACAATTATTCGCGACGGCAAGATTTACGCCTCGGGCTGTATTCTTCC
The DNA here is from genome assembly GCA_902773035.1 of uncultured Ruminococcus sp. Lineage (GTDB taxonomy): Bacteria > Bacillota > Clostridia > Oscillospirales > Acutalibacteraceae > Ruminococcoides. Next base: position 4,287 of record CACYDB010000124.1, read on the forward strand.
GCTCACCAATAATAAGGGCGTTGACATCAATCTCGGTACAAGACACAGAGCCGCTCTGGGCTTGAGCGAGGTTTCCGACGCCGCGGTACTCGTAGTCAGTGAGGAAACTGGTAATATCTCGCTTGCCGTTAACGGTATTCTTTACCGTGACTTCACTCGGGAGACCTTGATTTCTAAGCTCGAGGAGCTGCTTATTGATGATAATACTAAGGTTTACGTTAAGAATTCATCTAAGTTTTCCTTAAAGAGAAAGGAGAATAAAGATGGCGGGAAATAGAGCGCGTACTAAAAGACGCAAGAGAGGACTTTCCTCTCTTTTCAGAAATAATAAATTTTTGCTTATAATATCTCTTGTTATCGCGGTCGTTGTATGGATAACGATGAGCCTGAGCGATACTCACGAGGCTTCGGCTACCATTTCAAAAATTCCGATTCAGATCAATCTTTCGGACTCAGCGGTTGAGAACGGTCTGAGAATTTTCTCGGGCGACGATCAGACCGCGTCGGTCACGGTTGAGGGTAACAGAGTTTCCTTGGGTTCGATCTCCAGCGACGATATTGTAGTTTCCGCTCAGACAGCCGGTACGATTCAGACCTCGGGTACTTGGACGCTTTCGCTTACAGCGCGTAAGAGTAATCCTTCCGATAATTTTGACATTGTATCCTCTGTATCTCCCTCTGTAATTACGGTCTTTGTAGACCAGCTGAGAGAAGCGGAGTTTGACATTGAGAATAAAATCAAATATAAGGTCGCGGACGGATATCACGCTTCCGTTTCACTCTCGACCGATAAGATTACAGTCAAGGGACCTCAGACCGAGATCGAGAAAATTTCAAAGGTAGCCATCAAGGGTTCCGTAGACGGAACCTTGACCGAGGATACCTCGATTGAGTCCGCGGTTAAGCTATACGATAAATCGGGCGAGGAAATCACGAGCAGTATGATTACCCTCAGTGATTATACCGTAACCGCTAATTTCTCTGTTCTTCCCGAAAAAGAGGTTCCGATAAGCGTAACATTCAAGAATAAACCAAATGGACTTAATATAGACAGCTTTATCACGATGTCGCCCAAGAAGATCACGGTCGCGGGACCGCAGGAGGTTCTCGATAAGCTCAAGAGCGTTTCGACCGAGGAGGTTGACTTTACGACCCTCGACAATAATGTTGATACTCTTGATCTCCAGCTTCAATTGCCCGAAAAGACTGTTAACTTAAACGACACTGAAACCGTTAAGGTGAAGATCGATCTTCATTCCTTTAAGACCAAGACCTTTACCGTGCCTAAGGAAAAGCTTACGGTAACAGGGCTCGACAGCAGTTATTCCTACAGTATAACTACCGACAGCATTGATGTTATCGCCAAGGGCGCAAGGAGTCAGCTTGCGAAGATCACGCAGTCGAACATTATGTGTGAGATCGACGCGTCCGATATCGAGGGTACAACAGGCTCGATTTCTCTGCCTGTCAAGATCAGTCTTGTGGGTGTTGATTCCTGCTGGATATTCGGCGAATATACTGCTAACCTTTATGTAACTCAGAATTAAATTATTATGAGCCGTCGCTTGATGAAGCGACGGCTCATTGATTAGTAGTTATTATATTTTTGCTCTGCTCTGACTACCAAGTCTTATTTTTGCCTTGTCCATATCCTTTTCCTGATTGTACATAACGCTCTGCACAAGACCTATCGCTATCATCATACTCATTACCGAGCTTCCTCCCGAGCTGAAAAAGGGGAGCGTGATACCGATTACCGGGATAACCCCGAGCACCATTCCGATATTGATAACGGTCTGTGAGGCAATCATAGCGAATACACCGTAGCAGATGTATTTACCTGTGTTATCATAGGCGTTCTTCGCGTTTATGAGCACTCTGATTATTATAACGACCAGAATTGCCAGAAGTATCATACAGCCGATGAATCCGAATTCCTCGCCTGCGACCGTAAAGATAAAGTCGTTTTCCTGCTCGGGCACAATGCCGAACTCAACACGTCTTCCGTTATACAGTCCCGAGCCCGAAAGCTGACCTGATGCGATTGAAACCTTGCCCTGATATTGCTGCCAGCCGTAGTTTGTCATAGCGTTTCCGTCCAAGTCAAATAACGCGAGGATTCTGTTTCTGTGCTCATTGTTTAAGAAGAAGTTCCACAAAACAGGAAGTCCTACCGCCAAGGTTCCGCCGAGAATCGCGAAATATCTCGCCGGCACTCCCGCGAGAAACGCCATTACGATCGCTATAAACAGGAATATAAGTACCGCGCCGTCGTCGCCCTGAGCGTGAAGGAGCACTATGGGCACGCCTAAGTGAACAAGCAGACTGAGGATTCCCAGTACGCTTTTGAGCTTTTCAATTTCCTTTAAAAACGTCAGATGCTTGGTAAATGTAATTATAAAGCACAGCTTCATTAACTCCGAGGGCTGAAATGAAAATCCGCCCGGAAGATGAATCAGGGCCGTGTCATCTGTGCCCGTAACCTGAACGCCGAACACAAAAAGCAGTCCTGCAAGTCCTATCGCCGCCGCCGCGAACAGCCACCACATCTTAACCATAAACTTATAATTTATCAAAGACACAAGCCACGCGACCACAATTCCTACGACAATGGCTATTGTCTGAGTAAACAGGTAGTTGTATGTGCCCGCTCTCTGCATATCGCTAATGAGGAGCAGACTGTATATTACGGCAACAGCGGTAAATATCCACAGTATAATATCGGTTTTGCCAAAGTATGATTTTACGCTTTCGCCAAGCTTACCCAATATTTACCGCCTCCTTAATTTCATAAATCATTACTTATTATATAAAATAATACAATTAATATCAAGTATATTTTCAAATTAGAATATTTGTTATGATTTTTTATGTTAGAATTAGGCTGCTATAGTAGGATATTTATATATAGTTAGTTTTATGGAGGTTTATATGTTAACAGATATTGAAATAGCTCAGCAGGCTAAGCTTTTACCGATCAAAGAGATTGCTGACAAACTGGACATCAGGGAAGAGGAGCTCGAGCCCTACGGAAGATATAAGGCAAAGCTCTCCGACGAGCTTATGGACAGGCTTCAGGATAAGCCCGACGGCAAGCTCATTCTCGTTACGGCGATTAACCCGACTCCCGCGGGTGAGGGTAAGACTACAACCACAGCGGGCTTAGGTCAGGCTATGGCTAAAATCGGCAAGAACGCTATTATTGCTCTGCGTGAGCCGTCACTCGGACCTGTATTCGGTATTAAAGGCGGCGCCGCGGGCGGCGGATACGCTCAGGTTCTGCCGATGGAGGACATTAACCTTCATTTCACAGGCGATATGCACGCTATTACGGCGGCTAATAACCTTTGCTGCGCTATGCTTGATAATCATATTCAGCAGGGTAACTCACTCGGAATCGACCCAAGAAGAATTTTAATCAAAAGATGTCTTGATATGAACGACCGCGCGCTGAGAAACGTTATCGTAGGTCTCGGCGGTAAGGTAAACGGCGTTCCCAGAGAGGATCACTTCTGCATTACCGTCGCGAGCGAGGTTATGGCTATTCTTTGTCTCGCCGATGATATTGACGACCTCAAAAAGCGTCTCGGTAATATCCTTGTCGCGTATAATTACAACGGCGAGCCTGTTTACGCGCGTGACTTCAAGGCTGACGGCGCTATGACCGTTCTCCTCAAGGACGCTATCAAGCCCAACCTCGTACAGACTCTCGAGGGTACTCCCGCTGTTATGCACGGCGGTCCCTTCGCTAATATCGCTCACGGCTGTAACTCTGTAAGAGCTACAAAGCTTGCTTTAAAGCTCGCCGACTACTGCATCACGGAAGCAGGCTTCGGCTCAGACCTCGGAGCTGAGAAGTTCCTCGACATCAAGTGTCGTTACGCGGGACTTAAGCCCAACGCTATTGTAATCGTAGCTACTTCACGTGCTCTTAAATATAACGCGGGCATCAACAAGGCTGAGTGCGGCGAGCCTAACCCTGAGGCGCTTAAAAAGGGTATTGTAAACCTCGGCGTACATATTGAAAATATGCGTAAGTACAACGTTCCCGTTGTTGTAGCTATCAACCGCTTTATCACTGACGCTCCCGAGGAGCTCGAGTATATTGAGGAATACTGCAAGGAGAAGGGCGCTGACTTTGCGCTTTCTGATGTATTCGCTAACGGCGGAGAGGGCGGAAAGGCTCTCGCCGAGAAGGTTGTAGAGGCTGTTGAGAAGCCGTCTGACTTCGCTCCGATTTACTCCAATGACCTTACGATCAAGGAGAAAATCGAGACGATCGCGACTAAAATCTACGGAGCTAAGGACGTAACCTACACAACTGTTGCGGAAAAGGCGATTAAAGAGGTTCAGGCTCTCGGCGGAGACAAGCTCCCCGTTTGTATCGCTAAGACTCAGTACTCGCTTTCGGATAATCCTACACTCCTGGGCGCTCCGAAGGACTTCACAATTACTGTCAGAAATGTATCTCTTTCAAACGGCGCGGGCTTCGTTGTAGTTTATACGGGCGATATTATGACAATGCCCGGACTTCCCAAGGTTCCCGCCGCGGAGAAGGTAGATATTGAGAATAATAAGATAGTTGGTTTATTTTAATGGAAGATTTCATATCACATTCAGTTGAAGAAACTGAAGAATTTGCTGAAGAATTCAGTAAAAGCCTCAACGGAACGGAAATAATCGCGATGTACGGCGATCTGGGAGCGGGCAAAACCTCCTTTACCCGCGGTCTCGCGAAGGGCTTAGACGTTGAGGATAATGTAACAAGCCCTACTTTCGCTATTGTTAACGAGTATACGGGCAGCGTTCCGCTTTATCATTTTGATATGTACAGAATCGAAAGCTGGAACGACCTTTACTCAATCGGATTTTTCGATTACATAGGCAACGGCGTAATCGTTATTGAGTGGAGCGAGAATATCGAAGGCGCTCTTGACGACGACGTTATCAAGGTGTTTATTGAGAAAACCGATAATGAGAACGAAAGAATAATCAGAATCGAAGGTGTTTAATTGAAAATACTGGCTGTTGATTCCTCCGCGAAGGCGTGCTCGGCGTGTCTTCTTGAGGATAACAAGATAAAAGGCGAGTTTTTTATCAATACCGCGCTGACTCACAGTCAGACGCTTGTGCCTATGATTGACGCTGTTTTGAAGAATACATCAACCGATATTAAAGAGGTTGACGCTCTCGCCGTATCAGCGGGGCCGGGCTCCTTTACAGGAGTAAGAATCGGCGTCGCGGCAGTTAAGGGTATAGCTATGCCTCTTGATAAGCCTTGTGTATCAGTTTCTACGCTTGAGGCCATGGCTTATAATATGACAGGCGAGAACTGCGTTGTGTGCGCCGTTATGGACGCGAGATGCAAGCAGGTGTATAACGCGATGTTTTCCGTTGAAAACGGCGTGGTGAGCCGCCTGTGTGATGACAGAGCTCTCTCGATTGACGATTTGGGAGAGGACTTGAAGTCGTATTCAGGCAGAGTAATTCTCGTCGGCGACGGTGCAGAGCTGTGTTATAATTCATTTAAAGAATTATTATCTTATGTTGAGCTTGCACCCGAGCAGTTGAGATATCAGCGCGCGAGCGGTGTCGCTTTTGCGTCAGTCAATAAAGAAAAAATCACTCCAGCTCAGCTTTTGCCGACGTATTTGCGTTTGCCTCAGGCTGAGAGAGAGTTGAAAAAGAGATTGGAGAATAAGAAATGATTGCTCTTGGATGTGACCACGGCGGAATTAACCTCAAAAAAGCTATTATGAAGTACCTTGACGAGCGTAATGTTGAGTATAAGGACTTCGGCAGCTATAATGACGACAGCGTTGATTATCCGATTTACGCTTATAAGGTCGCGAATGCCGTAGCCTCCGGTGAATTTGAGCTCGGAATCCTCTGCTGCGGCACGGGAATCGGTATTTCGATTGCCGCGAATAAGGTAAAGGGAATCAGAGCCGCTGTTGTAAGCAACGAATTCGGAGCTGAAATGACCAGACGTCATAACAACGCCAATATTCTTTGTATGGGCGGCAGGGTTACAAGCGAGGAGGATGCTGTGAAATTTGCTGACATTTTCCTCAATACTCCGTTTTCTTCCGACGAAGAACGTCATACAAGGCGTGTACAGATGCTTTCCGATATTGAAAACGGAAAATTCAGCGTGGAGTAAGAAAGCTTTAGGCTTATAATTCTTTTAAAGATATTACAAATCTCGCCCTCGAAATTACTTATTTGTAATAAATAATAACAAAAAATTTCATATTTTTAAATTTCTTTACAAAAAACCCTTGTTTTTTTTCTAATTTCGTATTATAATAGACTCACATTGTTTTTAAAGAATTATTTAAATGAATTATAAATAGTTGGGAGTTAGAAAATGAGATTAAGAAAACAAGAATTAGGCGATAGGAATCTTGTGGGACATCGCGTTGAGACCGTTAGGAAGAAGAAAGGAATGAAGCAAAAGGAATTGCTCGCTCAGCTTCAGGTTAACGGTGTTGATATGAACGCTTCGGGATTGTCCAAGCTGGAGGGACAAATAAGATTTGTAACAGACGTAGAGCTTGTTGCTCTCGCGGATATCCTTGAGGTATCGGTTGATTACCTTTTAGGCAGAGAATAATTCAAAAACAATTCAATAAACAATTAAGGCGTGCGTCAATCGCACGCCTTTACTATTTCTTTTATTCCGTCCTCAATGAGCTCGGTGTCTATCATAGAGAAATTCAGCCTCAAAAACTCGTCGGTAGAGGTGCTCATAATCTTAACGCCTTTTTCAATGAGTTTTTCCTGGATGTTCTTTGTTTTGACGGGAATCTCAAAATACATTGATGTTTCGTTGAGAATATAGGAGCTGAAATATCTTTTTAAAACCTGCTGGGTGTATTCGCTCTTTGCTTTATAGTATCTTCTGGCTTTTCTTAAATGCTTTTCAAGCTTTAAGTCGTTAATATACCGCGCCAGCGCGAGCTGTTCGACCTTTGAGGTAGTCTGGTTGTAGTTTTCTCTGATTTTTTCATATCTTTCGGCAAGCTTGTCGGGAAGTATCATATAGCTTATCCTGACCGACGGCATAAGGATTTTAGAGAATGAGCCGATGTATACCGTGCCCGACGGGGCGTAGCTCTGTATACATACCGAGGGATGAGTTTTGTATTTGAGTTCACAGTTGTAATCATCTTCGATTATCAGACAGTCATTCTGCTCGCAGGCTTTGATAATCTCCAGCTTCCTTGTAACAGGCGTTTCAAGACCGTTGAGGCTGTTGTGATTGGTATTGATCAGCAGGATGTCGGGATTGATTTTGTTCAGCGACGACACGCTCGTGCCCTTGTTATCGCTGTGAGTGTAGCTGATTTGATAATTGAAATCCCTGAATACCTGCTCGGCCTGTGGGAAAAAGTTCTTCTCGATCGCTACTGTTTTGTTTAACCCCACAAGTCCGCAGAGAATGGCGATCAATGTCTGAGAGCCTGCTCCTATAACGATATTGCGGAAATTTGCCTTAACTCCGCGCGTAGAGAAGGAGTATTTCGCGATGGCCTTTCTGAGCTCCTCCTCGCCCTGATTTTCGCTGTAGGTGTTAAGCAGATATTCTTTATTTAAAATATCCTTGACGTATTTACGCCATTCCTTTATATTACTGCAATTCTTGTCAATGCCCTTGCCTGAGAAATCATATTTGATAAAGGTAGATTTGTTTTCTTCCTCAGCGTTCTCGGTGTGGAGCTCGTCGCCTATATACAGACCTTTTTCAACGTAGTAGCCCTTCTGGGCGTAATTAATGATATATCCCTCGGCGCACAGAAGATTGTACGCTGTTTCAACGGTAGTCTTTGAAACCTCCAGGTCGGAGCACAGCTTTCTGACTGAGGGTATCTTTTCATTTTCTTTAAGACTGCCGTTTTCGATGGCTTTTTTTATTGTATTGTAGATCTGCTGATACAAAGGAACGCTCAGCTTTTTGTCAATAATAATAAAATCAGAAATCATATAATCGTCTCCGAAATAGTTTCTGATTAATTATAGCATAAAAGGTTGATATTTTAATGATTTTTAAGTATAATAAAGAATTGGAAATTATTTTTTATTATACAGGAGAAAGCTATGAATAAGGTTGACAGTTTTTTTGAAAGTATAAAAGGAAAGAAGGTTTGCTTTGTCGGAATCGGCACGAGCAATCTTCCGCTTATAGAAATGTTCTCTGAAAAGGGAGCCGTGGTTTCAGCCTGCGACAGACAGAGCTATGAAGCCCTCGGAGATAACGCCGTTCGCGCTGAAAAGGCGGGGGCTAAGCTTATTCTGGGCGACGATTATCTTGATAATATCGACACGGAGATCCTGTTTCGAAGCCCCGGTACGCCCTTTTACCGCCCTGAGCTTGAGGCATTAAAGAAAAAGGGAGTTGTCGTAACTTCCGAGATGGAGGTTTTCTTTGACCTCTGTCCGTGCAAAATCATTGCCGTCACGGGTTCTGACGGTAAGACTACCACTACCACTATTATCTCGGAGCTGCTTAAAGCCGCCGGCAAGACCGTTCACCTCGGCGGCAATATAGGCACGCCGTTACTTCCGAGGATCGAGGAAATCAAGCCCGATGATTACGCTGTGGTAGAGCTTTCAAGCTTCCAGCTTATTTCAATGAGAAAGAGTCCCGATATCGCGGTTGTTACGAACCTCGCTCCCAATCATCTTGATATACATAAGGATATGCAGGAGTATGTTGACTCAAAGAAGAATATCATTCTCCACCAGAACGCTTTTTCAAAGGCTGTGCTCAATCTCGACAATGATATTTCCGACAGCTTCTCGGGAGATGTCAGAGGTAAGCTTGTTAAATTCTCTCGCAGACAAACGCTTGAAAACGGCGCTTATCTCGACGGCGATATGATTGTTTATAACGATTACGGCGTTAAAACGACCGTTATGAATTACAAGGATATTAAAATCGCCGGTATGCACAATGTTGAGAACTACCTCGCGGCTATCTCGGCTGTTTGGGGAATAGTTGACGTTGATACCATCGTTAACGTCGCGAAAACCTTTGGCGGCGTTGAGCACAGAGCTGAGTTTGTTCGTGAGCTCGACGGTGTTGAGTATTACAACGACTCGATCGCGTCCAGTCCGACTCGTACCGCTATGGGAACCTTATCGCTCTATGATGAGAAGATCATCATTATCGCCGGCGGATATGACAAGCATATTCCTTATGAGCCGCTCGGACCTGTTATCTGCGACAAGGTAAAGGTGCTTGTGCTCCTCGGAGATACGGCTACGTTGATTGAAAAGGCTGTTAAGGAAAGCGATAACTACTCCGAGAATAATCCTGTTATTGTTAATGTTAGTAATATGGAAGAAGCCGTAAATGCCGCCAGATCTTACGCTGTTGCGGGAGATAAGATTTCTCTTTCACCTGCGAGCGCGAGCTTCGGACTTTACAAAAACTTTGTTGAACGCGGAAACCATTTTAAAGAAATCGTAAATAACCTTGAATAATATGAAAAAACTTTTATTTGATTTATGCGCTCTCGGCGGAGTTTCGGGTTCTGAATACTCCGTCGCTGAGTTTTGTGCTGAATATTTGAAAAAATACTCCGATAATGTCAATATCGACTTCAATAATAATGTTACTGCCGTGCTCGGTGATCCTGACGCGGATAAAACTGTTCTGCTTGACGCTCATATTGACAGAATCGGCTTTGTTATTACGGAAATTGATGACAGAGGCTTTCTTAAAATTGATAAATGCGGCGGAGTTGACGTTCGCACTGCTCCCGACGCGCCCGTAATTGTTCACGGCAAAAAGGATTTGAATGGTATAATCTGCTGTATGCCTCCGCATCTTTCCGACGGCAACGAGGATAAGGCAGTGTCCGCCGATAAGCTATGGGTTGACCTCGGACTGCCCGCGGATATTGTTAAGGAAAACGTATCATTAGGCGATTGCGTAAGCTTTTACGCTGAACCCAAGGAGCTCTTAGGTAATAAAATAACCGCCTCAGCTCTCGACAACCGCGCGAGCGTTGCCGCGTTGCTGAAAACCGCTGAGATGATTTCAAAATCCGAAATCAATGTTAAGGTAATAATTCTGCTTTCCTGTCAGGAAGAAACCTATGCTACAGGCGCTAAAACCGCTCCGTTTAATTATGACATTGACGAGTGTATCTCGGTT
>CACYDB010000125.1 GCA_902773035.1 uncultured Ruminococcus sp.
CGGCTACAGACAGCTTGACCTGTTCCACCGCAACGTACTGATGTTCTTGTGGTTCATTGAGTTCGCGACCAAGAAAAGCGACAGCGTAATGACGGGACGTATCAGCGGAAGCGGCTCCCGCGGCGGTTCATCTCCGAGACAGACGGGAGGTACCGACAACGTTGCGACTCCGTCGGGCTTTGAAACAGAGTACGGTCAGATGAGGTACCACTACATTGAGGACTTTATCGGAAACTACGGCGAGTTTGTAGACGGCGTTTACTGCTCACCTCAGGGAACAGCGGACTATGTTACCGACGATCCCGCCGCGTATAACGACAGCGCAACGGGTAAAACTCAGCTCAGTTATCCCTCTCCCGAGAGCGGATGTCTCGCGGCGTTAGGCTGGGAGGACAGCCTGCCGTTCCTGTGTATGCCTCATTCAGTGGTTCAGAACGGAAGCTACAACACATACTTCTGCGACCAGACCTACAACAGCCCCTCCTCAACCTCGGCGCTGTACTGCGGACCCTTCTGGTCTAATAATCAGGTGAGCAGAGGACTTACGTTCTACGCCCACTACTACGCGGGCTTAACGAATGAGAATATCGGCGGACGACTGCTGTACGTCGAATAGGAGCGGAAATATCCGACCGTAATAATCCGTAACGAACGGGCAATAATAGGAATAGTATTAACAGGTGGTGTTTGCTATAATCCTTATTATTCTGATATCGGTCGGAGCGCTTATCGCGTTCTGCCTCTACTGCTGTCTTATCGCAGCCTCAAGGGCGGATGACGCTATGGAGGAATATTTTAAAAACAAAGGAAGCCGTCAGGGTGACTGACGGCTTCCGCTATACTATTAATATTTAGTTGAAGATTTCGATTCCGACCTGACACTTACCCTCGTTGACGGGGTTATCGTCCATATCGGTGAGAACCTGGAAGGTGTTCGAGATGTCCACGCTGCCTGCTTTCTTGACCTTGAACTTGGCGTAGTAGACCGTGCCCGACGAGGTGAAGTCGATACCGCGCAGGACTGAGGCGTTGTAGTAGATTATGCCGTCCTTGCAGTTGACGAGAGCTCCCGCGTCGGAGTCGGAGGATACGAACTTGAGCTTGCTGTCGTCAAAGGTCGTGTAGCCCTGATAGTTCACGAGCACCTTGGGAGTCTTGAGGTTGAGAGTCATTGTGATCGTGTCGCCCACGTAGCACTTTACGCCGTTGACGGTGCAGACGTCGCTTGAAGCGTGACTGCTGTTCGTGTCGGGAGTGCGGACGGGGATCTTGTCGCCGTTTGAAGCCGAGCTCCTGGACTTGGTCGAGGAGCTCTTGGACTTAGTAGAGCTCTTTGAAGCCGAGGACTTGACCGCGGAGGAGCTGTCAGCCGCGGCTGATGACCTTGAAGCTGTCGCCTGACTCGAAGCGGAGGAGGTCTTTGACTTAGCCTTTGACTTAGTCTTGGATTTCTTCTCACCCTTTTCGGCGCCGTCGGCAGTGGTATTGTTCTCCGTCGTCTCGGGGAGAGTTATCTCGACAGTCGTGTTCTGAGTATCGGTCGCCTTCCTGTTCGCCTCGTTGACGTTGTTGACGATCAGAACGGCTCCGACCGTGACAACGGCTATCATAGCGATAATGAGTACGGCGAGAACCGCCTTCTCTTTTCCTGTGAATTTTCTTTGTTTTTGCATTTCTAAAACTTCTTTCTATTGACTTTTTTGAATAACGGTTGTATAATAAGACTGCAAGGAGAGCCGAATTGACGGCTAGCCGCAAGATGATTTATTTACGAATAATCGCCCAACGCGACTGGGCGATTATTTTTTTGCGTTTATTACATATATCGTAAGAAATATTATGTACAGCGCAATAATGGTCAATTCCATTTGATTACCGCCTCCCTCCGTAAGATTTCGTCGCACGTTGCTTCGGTATCCTCGGATGGAGCGGCTAACCGCCCGACTGCCTCGCAGCCCGATAAGATTATAACACAGAACGCGGTATAATACAAGAAAATTAAACTGTACAAAATTTCCGTTTTATTTATGTGAAAAATAACAGTAGAAAAGCTCTGAGTTTAGTGATACAATATATATTTGAGGTGAAAATATGAACATCTGCGTATTCTGCGCGTCAAGCGAAACGATAGATAAGGAATATTTAAAGGCGGGCGAGGAGCTCGGCGAAAGACTCGCGAGGGAAGGACATACCCTCGTTTTCGGAGCGGGAAAGTACGGCATAATGGGCGCCGTAGTCCGCGGTCTGAGGAGAGAGGACGGTAAGGCGGTCGGCGTAATACCGCGCTTTTTCGACAGCTTTGACGTAATGTACACGGACTGTGAGATAATCAAGACCGATACAATGCGCGAGCGTAAGAGGATAATGGAGGAGATGAGCGACGCGTTCATTATGATGCCGGGCGGAATCGGAACCTTCGAGGAATTCTTCGAGGTGCTGACGCTCAAGCAGCTCGGGCGTCACACTAAGCCTATCGTGATATACAATGTCAACGGCTACTACGACAGGCTCACTGCGTTTATAAAGCAGTCCGTCAGCGAGGGCTTCATAAGTATGGACGCGATCAGAGTTTGC
>CACYDB010000126.1 GCA_902773035.1 uncultured Ruminococcus sp.
TATGAGATACTCGGCGACAGCGAGCTTGCCGAGGACGCGGTTCATAACGCTTTTCTCAGGCTTATGAAGAATATGTCGAAGCTTGAGAACGCTGACAGCCCGCGCACAAGAGGTTATGTGCTTATTGTTACCGAGAATGTCGCTAAGAGTATCTACGTCAAGCAACGCAAGACTGTTCCGATTGAGCTCGATGAAACCATACCCGACGCTAAATCCGTCAGCTCGGAGGTCGAGGGCAGGATAACGGCGGAGCTCCTGGCTGAGAAGATCGGAGTGCTCCCCTCGAAGTACCGCGAGGTGCTGCTGCTCAAATCGCTGCATAATATGAATGACAGACAGATCGCCGACTCGCTCGGTATCAATCAGGCGACGGCAAGGAAACGTATTGAACGCGCCCGCGCCGCGCTGAAAAAACTTATAGGAGGAAGCATTGATGGATAACGTAATCTCCAACGAAACACTGATCAAAGCGCTTGAAATTTATGAAAACAAGATGCTCTCTTCTGTTGATGAAAGGGAATTTGAGACCTCTGAAAAATTTGAGAAAAAGATGAGAACCCTCCTGCGCGCGCAAACCTCCGTGTATCGCAGGGTTACGCTGACCAAAACACGAAAGGTTATTACTGCTTTCGCGGCGGCGCTGATAATTCTTGTATCGGCGCTGTCGGTCGGCGCGATAAGAGAGACTATCCTCTCCTTCTTTGTCGAGAGGGGAGACGTCAGGGTTATCGAATACAACACCGAGAACGGCAAAGATTACCCCAAGGCGCTTAATAAGCTATACGCCTTGTCGTATCTTCCCAAGGGCTACAAGCTCACCGACAGCGGCTCCGACAGTCTGCATTCCTATATGGTTTACACGCGCGGAGACGATTTCCTCAGCCTCGAGCAGTTTACCAAGGACAGCTACAAATCGGCTTCCGACCTTGAAACTATGGAAAAAGAGGTTTACGAGGGTGTGAGCTTCGTGGTTCAGCAGTCGGACGACTCCACAGTATTGATCTGGGAGAAGGACGGTTATGTATTTGAGATGACTGGCTTTGAAGAAAAGGTCGAGCTGTTTAAGGCGGCTGTCTCTTTGAAGTCCGGGAAGGAGGAAGAACGATGAAAAAGCTTGTAGTCGTGATAACAGCGCTTATGCTCGCGTTGAGCGCTTTTCCCGCCTTTGCCGCGGAGGCGGACGATACAGACGGCGGCGATATGTTTACCGTAAGCTATATATCTACCGCGGATGAAGCGTCCGTGGACGAAATAAAGCATCTGACAGGCGCTGAGCCCGAGGTTACAACCGAACCCGAGGCTACATCTGAGCCCGAGGCTACGACCGAGCCCTCGGAAGATGATTATTGGTGGGATTATGAGTCGACTCCCGACGAAACTCCTCCCGACGCATGTTCCGGAGATGATCCCCCTCCTGAAGGTGTGCCCGGCGAACCGGGATGCCCGGGCGATGATGATCCGTGGTGGGAGCCTGCAACCGAGCCTTACGAAGAAACACAGGTGCATACATGCGCTCCGATTACGGAAGTTCCCGAAGTCACGGAACCCGATGTCACGGTAGCTCCTACGTATGTTCCCACGTATGCGCCAACGGCAGCTCCCATCCCCAAAACAGACCCTACCGAGCAGCCCATGACTCAGGCGCCTACAGTCGCGCCGTGTAACCCTACGAATGTCCTGCCTCCAATAAACAAGGATACCTCGGTTCCGCGTTTTGACCTCATCACAGGCACAATGCGCGCGGGCAAGACCCTTCTCCTGACTGTAAGGAACAGCGGCGGCAATAAAATCAAATTTTCCTCCTCAAATACAAAGGTCGCCAAAATCAGCTCCAAGGGACTTGTCACAACGCTGAAAAAGGGCTTTGTCAAAATCACGGCTAAGGTCGGATTAAAATACTGCTACTTCACCTTAAAGGTCATCTCGAATCCGACTCTGAGCAAAAAATCCATCAAGGTCAAAAAGGGAAAGACCAAGAAGGTGCTTATCTACGATAAGGCGCCCTCGGTCAAGCTCAAATTCAAAAATAAGAAGAAAGCAAAAATTGTAAGCAAGACAAATGTTAACTACATAAAAGTATTAGGAAGGAAACGGGGAAAAACCACCCTGCAGGTTCGGGTCAACGGTAAGTGGCTCAAGCTGGGTGTTAAGGTTATTTAGAAGTTTTTACATAATTTTCCGACTCTGCCAACACTATTTATCCCCGAAAAAAGTTTTCAGCCGCTGTTTCTGACAGCGGCTGAAGGCATTTTATAACGAGAATATTTTTCTTAAAAAGAAAAAAGAACGGCAAATTT
Source organism: uncultured Ruminococcus sp. (assembly GCA_902773035.1). Classification (GTDB taxonomy): domain Bacteria; phylum Bacillota; class Clostridia; order Oscillospirales; family Acutalibacteraceae; genus Ruminococcoides. The sequence goes on from CACYDB010000126.1 coordinate 2,298, forward strand.
CCGAAAAAATTGCCGCGTCCATTTATCATTATAAAACATCCACAAAAATAATACAATAGGATGTCGCGAAAAATTCACCAAAAATTCTGAAAAATGAAAAAATTTAAAAAAATCTTAAAATATTTTTATAAAAGTGTTGACAAATGCGAATTTCTATTATATAATATGTACAACAAACAAGACAGGAGGTTGATGAATATGTTACATAGACCTTTTAAGATTTCGATTAAAGATATTAAGCGGAGTTTCCCACCCAATGTCTGAAGCCGTACGCGGCAGGTGTGGACAACTTTCGAAATTCAATATCATTATATGTTTATAAAAAATTAACTTAGTCTAACGGAGACAGGTCCGATGTAAAATATTTTAATTATAGAAGTTCAAGTTTTTTATAGATAGGGGATAGTCCCATGATTTATTCTTAGAATTTTTCGATAAGTTTTTATATAAATAACAAATATCAATTTCTTCAATGAGGTAAGTCCAATGCGCTAGTTAATTTGTTAGCAGAAAACATTTAAGTTAATATGAGGTAAGACCAATGTTCTAGTTAATTCTATTGGCAGATAACTTTTTGTTTAATGTTTAATGAGGTACTAACCAATGTTCTAGTTAGTTTTTTCCGACAATTATTATGAATTGCAGAGGAAAGACCAATGATCTAGTTGATTTCGCCCGCAGCTTAGGCTGCGGGCTTTGTTTTGTCTAAGGGTTCGGTTTGGATCAATGCCTTTATTTTTTATATGTAATGTGTTATAATACCCTCATAAATTTTCGGGAGGTCAGTTATGCTTCTTAATTTTGACAATATAAGCGAAACAGTGAATCCGCGCTTCAAGGGCGGCGAGGGAGATTTTATCTCCCGAATGTATAACGACGGCTTTAACAAGATAATGCTCGGCAGGCTGCCCGTCGGCGCGAATATCGGCTATCATAAGCACGAGGAAAACAGCGAGATCATCTATATTTTATCGGGCGAGGGAAGGTGCCTTTATGACGACGGCGAGGAGCTTTTGAAGCCCGGGGACTGTCATTACTGCCCGCTTGGTCATTCTCACAGTCTGATCAATAACAGCGGTACCGAGGAGCTGGTGTTTTTCGCGGTTGTGCCCGAGCATAAAAAATAATAAATTATATCTTGATTTATTGAGAACGTTGTAGTAAAATTACTATGATTAAAACGCGCGAGGCTTTCGCGCGGAATAAGAGGTATGCTTATGAATATAATCATCGTCGGCTGCGGTCGTGTAGGCCGCACCATCGCTAAACAGCTCGATAAGGAAGGACACAGCATCACGGTTATCGACACTGACGTTAACGCGCTCGGCGCTATCGCGGGTACCCAGAATGTTATGGGAGTCCAGGGCAACGGCGCGACCTTCGCTACGCTGATCGACGCGGGCGTTAAGGACTGTGACCTGATGATCGCCGTAACGGCGTCCGACGAGCTGAATCTTTACGCGTGTCTTATCGCGAAGAACGCGGGAGCTCCTAAAACGATTGCCCGCGTGCGTAACCCCGATTATACGCATGACGTTACAAAGCTTAAGGATGAGCTCAAGCTGTCGCTCGCTATCAATCCCGAGCAGATTTGCGCTCAGGAGCTCAGCCGTCTTATAAAATTCCCCGGCGCCGTTGAGATCGACTCCTTCGCCAAGGGCGCGGTTGACTTGATCAAGGTCAAGATAAATGAAAAATCCGTCCTCTCAAACAGGAAGGTTGTTGACTGCGCGGCTCTCTTTAAGGAGGGACTGCGTATCTGTACAGTCGAGAGAGGCAAGGAATGTCATATAGCTAACGGCGACTTTGAGATCAAGCCGGGCGACGTTATTTCGATAGTATCGGAGAGTAACGCGGCGGCGAAGCTCTTCAAGAACATCGGAGTTATTACCTCCAAAAGCCGTCACGTGCTTATCCTCGGAGGCAGTAAGATCGCGTTCTACCTTGCGAAATCACTCTCCGAAAGCGGAATCAAGGTCAAAATCATCGAGAGCGATCTGAGACGCTGCGAGCATCTCAGCGAGCTGCTCGACAATGTCGTTGTTATCCACGGCAACGGTATGAATCAGGAGCTGCTTGTGTCCGAGGGAATAGAGTTCGCGGACGCGGTTGTAACGCTGATGGATACCGACGAGGAAAACATTATAGTTTCTCTCTTTGCCAAGGACGTTAATCCCGACTCAAAGATCATTACGGAAATCAACGACATCAGCTTCTCAATCATCGACAGCCTGCCGCTTGACTCTGTGATTCATCCCAAGCATCTTACAGGTCAGTACATCATTCAGTATGTCCGCGCGATGCAGAACTCCGTCGGAAGCAATATCGAAACTCTCCACTCGATCTGTAACGATCAGGCTGAGGCGCTGGAGTTCAAGGCAAGTCACGACAGTATGGCTACAGGCGTTCCGCTCGCCATGCTCGGACTCAAGTCCGAGTTGCAGATTGTCTGCATAACGCGTAACGGCAAAATTATAATCCCCACAGGTAAGGATTCAATCGAGCTCGGCGATACGGTTATCGTTGTCACCAAGCACAAGGGTCTTTTTGACCTCAAGGATATTCTGAAATAACAGAGGAATTTTATGAACAAACGAACTATTCTTCATATTTTAGGCTGGGTGCTTCTCGTTGAGGGCGCGGCGATGCAGCTCGCGACCTTTGTCGGACTGTGGTACCATGAGGAAAACTACAAGTATTTCCTGTTTATCGGTCTCGGTTCTTTAGCGCTCGGCGGTCTGATTATGATAAACAAGCCCAAGAGGACTGTTATGTCACGCCGCGACGGCTTTTCGGCTACGGCTCTGAGCTGGATAGTGCTCTCAGCCGTGGGAGCTCTGCCGCTGTGGATGAGCGGACAGATCCCGCATTATGTAGACGCTTTGTTTGAGTCTATCTCGGGCTTTACAACTACGGGCGCGACGATACTTACCGATATAGAGGCTCTGGACAACTGTATGCTCTTCTGGAGATCGCTGAGCCACTTCCTCGGCGGTATGGGTGTTATCGTGTTCCTGCTCGCGCTTATTCCGAAGCTCGGCGGCAACGCGGGAATCAATCTGATGAAGGCTGAGTCCACGGGTCCCGAGGTTGAAAAGACAATGCCGAAGCTGAGAAGATACGCTTTTGTGCTGTACGCCATCTACGCGGGACTTACCGCGCTGGAGGTTATCCTCCTTATGTGCGGCGGAATGTACTTCTTCGACGCGGTTACGACCTCGTTCTCAACCGCAGGCACCGGTGGCTTCGCGTGCTACAACAACTCGATCGCCTACTTTGACAGCTATTATTTGCAGGGCGTTGTATCTGTATTTATGATGCTGTTCGGCGTTAACTTCTACGTGTACATTATGATCCTTATGCGCAAGTTCAAGAGCGTTCTGCGCCTTGAGGAGCTCTGGGTATACCTCGGGATCATCGTCGTTTCGACCGCGCTTATAGCGGTGAATATCTCAAAGCTTTATCCCGAGCCCTACGATTCGGTTCACCACAGCTTCTTCTATGTTACCTCGATTCTGTCGTCAACGGGATTTGCGATCGAGGATACGAACCTCTGGCCTGATTTCAGTAAGATCCTCATTGTGATCCTCACCTGTATCGGCGCCTGCGCGGGAAGTACAGGCGGCGGCTTCAAGGTCAGCAGGATTATGATTCTGCTCAAGGAGGTCCGCAAGGAGTTCAGGCTTATCGTTCATCCGCGCACTGTTCAGACCATCAAGATGAACGGCAAGAAGGTCAGCCATGAGGTTACGAGAAACGTCAGCGTTTACCTTGTGATTTATATTCTGTTTATTCTGATAAGCACGGCGATCGTATCGCTCAACGGCTTTGACTTTACCACGAATCTTACAGCCGCGATCACTACCCTCAACAATACGGGACCGGGCTTCTCGATAGTAGGCTCGGCGGGTAACTACGCGGGCTTCAATATACTTTCAAAAATCACGTTCTGCTTCAATATGATTGCCGGACGACTTGAGCTCTATCCGCTTCTCATACTCTTTGTACCGAGAGCGTGGAGAAAAAATTAATTGAATAAATACATCTCATAGGGAAAATACTACCTGTGAGGTGTTTTTATGTCAGAATTAGTATCAGACTACAGAGTGTTTGAAAAACCGAGGCAGTACGGCTTCGGAGTCAAGCTTTTCTTTCTGTATTTGTTGAACGTCGCGGACTGGTTTTGCACTCAGACGCTTATTGATACGGGACGCTTTCAGGAGGCTAATCCGCTCATGGCATGGCTTATGGAGTACCCGATCGTGCTGTTCTTCGTCAAGTGTATGCTTCCGCTCGCGCTGAGTATTTTTATCTGGCTTTTTTACAAGATTTTTAAGCTGGAGCAGAATAAGTTCACAAACTTCGTGATCTACGCGGGAGTTATCATCTACACCGCTGTGATCATCGTTCATATCGTTAATTTTGTTATTCTTTATACCACGGGCTGAGGAGTGAGAAAATGCCTGCTTTGAGTGTTCACAATCTCTCTATGAGCTTTGTTGAGCAGAGTCTTTTTGAGGACGTAAGCTTTGAAATTGAAAAAGGCGATAAGGTGGGCTTTATCGGAGCTAACGGCGCAGGTAAGACGACGCTGTTCCGCATTATCGACGGCGAGCTTTCCGCTGACAGCGGCAGTGTTTTCACTTCGTCGGACACGACTGTCGGATATATGCAGCAGCACGCCTGCACTCATCCCGAGCGCAGTGTTTATGATGAGCTTTTGTCGGGCTTTCAGAGTCTGATCGATATGGAGCTCGAGATCGAGCGGCTGAATCATATCGTGAGTCTTGACCCGACCGCTGAGAATATTGAGAAACAGACCGCGCTTATTGAGGCGTTTGAGGCTCAGGGCGGTCTTACATATAAGGCTCGGGCGCGTTCGGCGTTGATCGGGTTTGGCTTTGAGGAGAAGAGCTTTTCGATGCCTACGGGTAAGCTCTCGGGCGGTCAGCGTTCAAAGCTCAGCTTGTTGAAGCTGTTGCTTTCAAAGTCGAATTTTCTGCTCCTTGACGAGCCTACGAACCATCTTGACCTGAGCTCTGTAAGCTGGCTTGAGGGCTTTATCAAGGACTTTAAGGGCTCGATGCTGATAATCAGCCACGACCGTTATTTTCTCGATAACGTGACGAATAAGACGATCGAGCTCGAGCATACCCGTACGATGATGTACAAGGGCAACTATACCGAGTTTAAGAAGAAAAAAGAGGCTTATAACGAAAGCCTGAAAAATAAATATGAGAATGACCTCAAGGAAATCAAGAGGATCGAGGGCATTGTCGAGCAGCAGAAAAGGTGGGGCAGAGAACGTAACTTTATCACCGCGGCGAGTAAGCAGAAGGAAGCTGACAGGATCAAGGCGCAGCTTGTGGCTCCCGAGTCGGAGCTTGAGAGTATGCGTATGCGGCTTAATCCGCGCAGGGAAAGCGGTAATGATGTGCTCATCGCGGAGAACCTCTCCAAGTCGTTCGGGGATAAATGCCTTTTCAAAAATGTCGGATTTCATATCCGCAAGGGCGAGAGGGTTTTCATTATCGGCGACAACGGCTGCGGCAAGACTACGCTGTTTAATATGCTTCTCGGCAGGACGGCGTGCGACAGCGGTATGGTCGATTACGGCGCGCAGGTTGATATCGGTTACTTTGATCAGATGCAGTCGGACTTGAATCTGAGCAAGAGCGCGATCGACGAGGTGTGGGATACTTTTCCCGACCTGACGGAGACGCAGGTACGTACATATCTGGGAAGCTTTCTGTTCAAGGGCGACGATGTTTTCAAGCCTCTCAGTCAGATGAGCGGCGGAGAGAGGGCGAGAATCAGTCTGTTGAAGCTTATGCTCGAGGGAGATAATCTTCTGCTCCTTGACGAGCCGACGAATCATCTTGACAGCGCGTCGCGCGAGCAGCTCGAGAGTACGCTCGCGGACTATGAGGGCACAATGCTCATTATCAGCCACGACCGTTATTTTATAAACAAGCTCGCAGACTGTGTGCTGAAGCTTGATAAGGACGGCGTGACAAAGTACCTCGGCAATTATGATTACTATCTTGAAAGGGTTGCCGAAAAGCCCGCCGAGGAAGCTGTGAAGGCTGAAACAGTTAAGAAGCCGAACGACTATCAGCTCGAAAAACAGCAGCGCGCAAAAGAGCGTAAGCGCCAAAATGACTTAAATAAGTGCGAAAAGAAAATCGAGGAGCTTGATTCCGAGATCGCGAGACTAAGCGCGGAGATTGAAAGCGGCGGAGTCGCGAGCGACTACGAAAAGCTTCTGGAGCTCACAGCCGAGCTTGAAAGCAAGCAAAACGAGCTTGACGAAGCGCTTGAGTTGTGGGAATCGCTCAATTGATAGACAATTACCAAATTGTGTGTTATAATATAAATATAACCTCTGCCTGTAGCACAGCTGGATAATGCAACAGACTCCGACTCTGTAGATCGCTGGTTCAAATCCAGTCAGGCAGACCAACAGCAAGACCTCCCTTCTGGGAGGTCTTGCTGTTGGTCTGAACAAAATCCTGCTGGATTTGAAAGACCGTTAAGAAAACAGTCCTGCGGACTGTTTTTAGGTCGTAGCGATGATGAACCTGTGACTGAGAAACACGCCCCATTTGACGAGATGAAGGCTATTGTAAATAAAACGCAAGTCAGGCAGGCCAATAGCAAGACCTTCTTGCCAACGTGTGAATTGTGTGCTACAATACTGTCGGTGATACTATGGCAAACTTTACCGAAAAAGCTATAAAAGAAACCTTTATGCAGCTTCTCAACAATCGTCCGCTGAGCAAGATCACGGTCAAGGATATTGCGGCTGAGTGCGGTATCAACCGCAACTCCTTTTACTATCATTACAGCGATCTTCCGACACTTCTGGAAACTATTCTTACAGAGGAAGCCGGCAGGCTTGTGCGGATCGAAACGGAGTCAGGCTCGCTTTATGAGCATATTATGTCAGCCGTTGACTTCGCGATAGAGAATAAATCCGCGGTGTATCATATCTACAACTCCGCGAGCCGCGAGCTTTTTGAGCAGTATCTGGAGCGTATCTCGCTAAAGGCGATAACCGATTATATGGAAACCACTCAAAAGGTTAACGACATCAGCCCCGAGGATAAGGACGTAATCGTTCTCTACTATAAATGCCTGCTCATAGGCTTTGTTATCGACTGGCTCGCCTCGGGTATGAATTATGATCTGAGAGAAAAGCTGAGACGTATCTGCGACCTGTTTGACGGCTCAATGTATAACGCTTTCGCTATCGCCGAAAGGGAATTTAAGCGGAAAAACATTTAGACAAAATTGCCTGCGTGCCTAAAATTTAGGCACGCCTTTTTTCTTATCTATTAAAATATTCACATTTTTCTAGTACAATATCCTTGTAACCTTAATGAAGGGATAGGATATTTATGAAATTCGGAAAAGCGGTCGTCAAGAGCCGCGTCGTGATTTTGATTGTCGCGATAGCTCTTATGATTCCGTCCGCGTTGGGTATGATTTTTACGCGCGTAAATTACGATATGCTTAATTATCTTCCCGACAGCCTCGAAACCGTCAAAGGTCAGGAATATCTTATGGACGAGTTCGGGAAGGGCGCGTTCTCATTCGTGATCGTTGAGAATATGGAGCCCAAGGACGTTGTAAAGCTTGAGGACAAAATCAAAAAGGTCAAGCACGTTGACACTGTTTTATGGTACGCCGATATTGCGGATCTGTCAGTGCCTGTGGAAATGCTTCCCGATAAGGTGTACAACGCCTTTAACTCGGGAGACGCCACGCTTATGGCGGTGTTCTTTGACACCTCGACCTCCGCGGACTCGACTATGGAAGCGATTACGGAAATCAAGCAAATCGCGGGAGAACAGTGCTTTGTTTCGGGAATGTCGGCTATGGTATGCGATATGCGTGACTTAGCCGAGAGTCAGGAAACCGTTTACGTCGCTATAGCCGTTGTTATGGCGGTCATAGTTATGATGCTGTTCCTCGACAGCTGGATCATTCCCTTTGTTTTCCTGTTGAGTATAGGAATGTCCATACTTTTGAATATGGGCACGAACATCTTCTTAGGAGAGATCTCGTACATCACAAAGGCGCTCGCGGCGGTATTACAGCTCGCGGTAACGATGGACTATTCGATATTCCTGTGGCACAGCTACGAGGAGCATAAGGGAATTTGCTCAGACCACAAGGAAGCTATGGCTGTCGCTATCAAGGAAACGGTGCGTTCGGTCATAGGAAGCTCCGTAACCACGATCGCCGGATTTATCGCGCTGTGCTTTATGAGCTTTACGCTCGGACGCGACCTTGGAATCGTTATGGCGAAGGGCGTTGTGCTCGGAGTTATAGGCTGCGTAACGACTCTGCCCGCGCTGATACTCGTGCTCGATAAGCCGCTGGAGAAAACATCCCACCGCTCGCTTATCCCAAGTACGAAAAAGCTCGCTAAGGGAATAGTAAAAATCTTCCCCGTATTTCTGATTATATTCGCGATTCTGGTTGTTCCGTCGCTTTACGGATATCAGCAGACTAATAACGAGGTTTACTACAATTTCTCGCGCAGTCTGCCCGATTATATGGACAACATCAAGGCTAATACAAAGCTTGAGGAGGACTTCGGTATCGGCACGACTCATATGGTGCTGCTTGACTCGAGCCTCGACTCAAATAAAACTCACCGACTGTGCTCCGAGCTTGAAAAGGTTGACGGAGTTAAGTATGTTCTCGGTATCGAGAGCCTTGTCGGCAACCGTATTCCCGAGGAATTTCTCCCGTCCAAGCTCACCGAAAAATTAAAGAGTGACAAATACGAGCTTATGCTCATCAACTCCGAGTATAAGCCCGCGACCGATAAGGTTGCCGCTCAGATCGACTCTCTTACAAAGACGATCAAAAAATACGACAGCAGGGGAATGCTTATAGGCGAAGCCTCCTGCGTTAACGATATGATAGATGTCACGAACGTCGATTTCAAGGTAGTCAACATCATCTCGATTATCGCGATTTTCCTGATAATTCTGTTTGTTGAAAAGAGCCTGAGCCTGCCGATTATTCTTGTGGCGGTTATTGAGCTCGCGATTTTTATAAATCTCGGTCTTCCGCATTATCTCGGCGATACTCTTCCGTTTATCGCCCCGATTTGTATAAGTACGATTCAGCTCGGCGCGACGGTTGACTACGCGATACTTATGACCACGCGATATAAAAAGGAGCGTTCTCTCGGCAACGACAAGCGTTCATCTGTCGTAACGGCGCTGAGTACTTCGATACCGTCGATTATAGTTTCGGCGCTCGGACTGTTCGCGGCGACGTTCGGAGTTTCGGTTTACTGCGACGTCGATATGATAGGCTCGCTGTGCTTGCTTATGGCGCGCGGCGCGATCATCAGTATGTTCTGCGTAATTCTGATTCTGCCGGCAATGTTTATGCTGTTTGATAAAGTAATAGCTAAGACGACACTCGGCTTTCTGCCCAAGAAGGAGAGATAATTATGAAATTTGCAAATAAACTTTCAATCAAGGTAATCGCCGCTTTTCTGAGTATGATGATGGTATGCGGCATCGTCGGAGTCGCGGCGTATTCCGCGGGCGCTGACAGCGCGGTGACTAAGGCGAAAACGGCTTCGGAGAGTGAATCCTCCGACAGCGACTCTAAGTCCTCCGACGGCGATAAGCTTACAAAGGATGAGACTGTCTATGTTATCGCCGACGCAAAGGGCGCGGCTAAGAAAATCATAGTCAGCGACTGGATCAAGAATACGGATAAGCTTGTTTCGATCAAGGACAAGACGAATCTAAAGGATATTAAAAACACCAAGGGCGACGAAAAATACTCGATGGATAAGGACAATGTCTGCGTCTGGGACGCTAAAGGCAAGGACATTTACTATCAGGGCAGAGGTACCGACGAGATCCCCGTAGATCTCTCCGTCAGCTACAGCCTTGACGGTAAGTCTATATCTCCCGAGGAGCTCAAGGGTAAGAGCGGTAAGGTCACGATCCGCTTTGATTACAATAATAAAAAGTACGAAACTGTTGATATAAACGGCAAAAAGGAAAAGATTTACGTTCCGTTTATTATGCTTACGGGTATGATTCTCAGCAACGAAAAGTTTTCCGATATTCAGGTCACTAACGGTAAAATCATTAACGACGGCAACCGCACGATCGTAGCCGGTTTTGCGCTTCCCGGACTTTCGGACAGCTTAAAGCTCGACAGCGACAAGCTCGATATTCCGTCAAGCGTTGAGTTTACGGCGGACGTCAAGGACTTTGAGCTCAGCACAACGCTCACGATCGCTACGAATGACGCCTTCGGCGATATAGATTTTTCGGAGGTTGACAATAAGATCGACGAGCTCGACGAAAAGCTCGACAAGCTCACCGATGCTACAGATAAGCTTATTGACGGTTCGTCACAGCTTTATGACGGAATTTCTACTTTGCTTGACAAGTCGGGTACGCTTGTATCGGGAGTCAAGGCTCTCGCCGAGGGCGCTGAAAAGCTCGCCAAAGGCGCGGGTGATCTCGACTCGGGAGCGGGTAAGCTCAAAAAGGGTACAGGTACTCTCAACAACGGAGTTGTCTCTCTCAAATCAGGCACCGAGGAGCTTGAAAACGGAATCAAACAGCTTACAAGCGGTCTGAGCACGCTGTCATCAAACAGCTCCGCTCTAAACTCAGGCGCGAAGCAGGTTTTCACAACGCTGCTTTCCACCGCGGACAGCTCAATCAAGGCGGCGGGACTTACCGCTGAAAAGCTTACGATCGAGAATTACTCAAAGGTTCTGAAAAAAATCGAGGATTCTCTGAGCGATGAAAACGTTAAAAAGCTCGCCGAAAGCAAGGCTCGCGAGACTGTCAGCTCGACAGTCAAGGCTCAGGAGGACTTGATAAAAACCAAGGTCACAGAGGCTGTAAGAGCGCAGGTTCTCGCGGGAGTAATCAAGAACGCGGGACTCGGAATGACTCCCGAGGAGTATAAGGCGGCGTGCGAGCAGGGCGCTGTTCCCGAGGAGGTTCAACAGCAGATCAGCTCGGCTGTTGAAGGTCAGATGGGCACCGACGCTATCAAGGCTAAGATAAGTCAGGAAACGGAGAAACAGATCAACGCCCTGATTGAAGAAAATATGGGCAGCGAGGCTGTCAAGGAACAGATCGCCGCGGGTATTGAAAGCGCTAAGTCAGGCAAAAAGGCTATAATAAATCTTAAGACTCAGCTTGACAGCTACAACACGTTCTATAAGGGTGTGCTCGATTACACGGGCGGAGTTGATCAGGCTAAGGCTGGAGCTCAGAAGCTTTCGGGCGGTTCAACGAAGCTCAGCGGCGGTACAACAACGCTCGCCAAGGGTACAAAGACTCTGAAAAAGGCTACGAAAACTCTTAAAAAGGGTACGAAAACTCTTAAAAACGGCGCGAGAACTCTCTCCGATAATCTTAATAAGCTGTACAAGGGTACGGGAGTTCTTGTCGAGGGCGTTGAAAAGCTCGCCGCGGGTTCGCTCAAGCTCAACAAGGGACTCAGACAGTACAAGGAGGAAGGCGTTGACGTTATCGTGGACGCGGTTAACGGCGACGTTAAGACTCTTGTTGAGAGGTTCAAGGCGATTTCAAGGGTTTCAAGGAACTACAAGTCCTACGGCGGAATAAGCTCCGATATGGACGGCAAGGTTGACTTTATCTACAAAACCGACGGTATTGAAAAATAAAAACTTATAAGGATTTCGGGCGGAGATTTCTCCGCCCGTATTCTGTTTCCTGATATTTACGCTTATAAATGTTGATATTAATTGTGAAGTGTATTATAATATATTCAGCGTATTAAAAGGAGTATGAAAACATATGAAGTTATTTAAAAAACGTATTGCCGCGTTTCTTGCGGTACTGACACTGTTGTCGGCGTTTTCCTGTATGATGACCGCCAACGCGGCGGACAGCTCTCAGGTCAGGTATTGCGTAGGACACAGGGGAGCTATGGATATGGCTCCGGGAAACACTATCGCCTCGTTTAAAAGGGCGATTCAGCTTCACTACAGATACATAGAGTGCGACGCCGTTCAGTGCGGTGATGAAAACGTCTTTGTCAATCACTGCTCGGACTACGATATCCCGCGCGACGCCGAGGGTAACGCTCTCGCGGCTATAACCGATCTGACTCTTGAAAACAGGGACAGCTATTTTGTTAACAATCCCATTCAGGCTAATACCGACGTCTATCCCAATGAAACCGTTCCCACGCTCGAGGAGGTTCTCGATTTAGTCAAAAAGTGCATTGAGGATTACAAGGATAAGGAGAGCGACGATGGTTATAAGGGCATTGAGAAGCTTATTATCCACGTTAAAATCACAAAGGCGTTTCCCTTTGACGACGAGCATCTCGAACGGCTGCAGAACGCCGTGAGGGAGAGGGGACTGGTCGATTATGTCGAGCTGTGCACCTCGAATAAAACTCTGCTGAAAAAATTCAGCGACGATTTCAAGAAGTGCTTTATCTGCTTTCCTCAGTCAATAACCGCTGAGCAGTATAACGACATAATCAATATGCTCGATGGGATCAAGGGCGTTACCTCGATTATTTGTGAAACGCTCGCGTACAAGGAGTCATATCTTAAAAATCTCGAGGCGAGCGCTGATGAGCACGAGGTACTTGTGGGATACAAGGTGCTCCTGCCGTTTGAGTACATATCGCGCGCGCATCTGAGTAATTATGATGTTGTGGGCTTCCCGATGAAAAGCGCGCAGCATTTTGATCTGATGCTCGCCGACGGCGTGGACAAGCTGCTTGTGAATAAGTATCTTTTTGATATTGACGTTAGCAGGATCAAGTGCTCGATCACTCTGACCGACGCCTCGACGGGCGGCGAGATGAAGGGCGATTTTAAAATCGTTGACAGAGAGGGCAACGTGATCTGCGACCTTATTGCCGAAAACGGTAAATATTATGTTGAGGGACTGCTTTCGCCGCTAGAATTCTACAGAGTCGCGCAGACCGCTACGGGCGACGAGTCAGAGCCGCTGCTGAGCGCGTACTTCACGGTTGAGAATACAAATCTCGAGCAGGAGATCGAGGTAGCCTTTACCACTGCTCCTCCCGAGACTGAGCCGACTCAGGAAACGACTGAGCCTACGACCGCGACTGAACCGACTACAGTGACGGAGCCTGTGACCGTAACAGAACCCACGACCGTTACGGAGCCGACGACTGTTACCCAGCCCGTTACCGTCACCGAGCCTACGACTGTGACCGAGCCCTCGACGGCGGTTACAGAGAGCACCGAGCCTTCAAAGACTCAGACGGATGTCAAAAAATCAACAACTGTTGTTAAA
>CACYDB010000127.1 GCA_902773035.1 uncultured Ruminococcus sp.
AGAGTCTTGCCGTCAACTGTGATTGTGTTAGCCTCGTCGTCAGCCTCTACAGTGTGGAGGTTCTGACCGATAGTACCGCAGTAGCCCTTCTGAGCTGTGTCGTACTTGAGAAGATTTGCGAGCATTGAAGGCTTTGTGAGGTCGTTGATAGCAACAACATCATAACCCTCCGCGCCAAACATCTGTCTGAACGCGAGACGGCCGATACGGCCGAAACCATTAATAGCAACTTTTACTGACATAATAATAGTCCTCCTAGAATATAAAATTGCATTTTTATTATAGGGTATATCCGTCATAATTGCAAGTATTTCTTGGAATTTAATGGAGAATTTTTTGCATTTCAACATAATATTTTTAAAAGGAGAGTAAAATTGACGAATATTTTTCTAAAATACAATAATTATTCTTGACATTCCGACAAATTTACGGTACCATATATATGTATGTATGCATAAAACAGCGTACTTATACTTTTTTATCAGACTCGAAAGAGCCGTTATCTATAGATATTTTGTAATCCAATGACGTTTTACGGATGTAAGAAACTCTACACCGCCTTTGGCGTTCAAAATATTATTACAATTGAATATCTTGCTTAACGGCACCGGGGTTGATTTTTATTTTATGAAATTAAACTTTAAAAAAATCAAGGAGGTGTCAAGATGCCGATACTTATCTCGATAATTTGTATCGTAGCCGCCGCGCTCATTTTCGGAGCTATAGGCGTTATTGCGGGTATCAGTTACCGCAAAAGCGTGGCGGAAAAACAAATCGGCAGTGCTGAACAGGAGGCCAATAAAATCGTTTCCGAGGCTATGAAAACCGCGGAAGCGAAGAAAAAAGAGGCCGTGCTTGAAGGTAAGGACGAGATCCACCGTCTCCGCAACGAAAGCGAGAAGGAGCTCGCCGACCGCAGAAGAGAGGTACAGCGTCAGGAAAGACGCATTCAGCAAAAAGAAGAAAACCTTGACAAAAAGATGAACAATCTTGAAGTCAAGGAAGAAAAGGTTAACAAGAAACTCAAGGAGGCTGAGGCAAAGGTTGCCGAGGTCGAGCAGGTCAAGAAGAGCCAGTTTGAAATGCTTGAGCGTATTTCGGGCTACACAGCCGAGCAGGCTAAGGCTTATCTGCTTGAACAGCTTGACGGCGAGCTCGCTCACGAGAAGTCGGTCAAAATTCTTGAGTACGAGGAGCAGCTTAAGGACGAGAGTGAAAAGCTCGCGAGAAAGGTTATCTCGCTTTCTATCCAGAGACTTGCCGCGGAGCAGGTCAGCGAGGCTACCGTATCCGTTGTAGCTCTCCCCAATGACGAGATGAAGGGACGTATCATCGGACGCGAGGGAAGAAATATCCGCGCGATCGAAAACGCTACGGGCGTTGACCTCATTATCGACGATACGCCCGAGGCTATCACGCTCTCGAGCTTTGAGCCCGTGAGAAGAGAGATAGCAAGAATAGCCCTCGAAAAGCTCATCGCCGACGGAAGAATCCACCCGGCGAGAATTGAGGAAATGATTGAAAAGGCAAGACGAGAGGTCAACTCAAAGATCAAGCAGTCGGGCGAGCGCGCCGTGCTTGACCTCGGAGTAAGGGGAATCCACCCCGAGCTCGTAAAGCTTCTCGGAAAGCTCAGATACCGCACAAGCTACGGTCAGAATGTGCTTGACCACTCGATCGAGGTCGCTTACCTCTCGGGTATGATCGCAAGCGAGCTGGGACTTGACCCGACAGTAGCTAAGCGCGCGGGACTTTTACACGACATAGGCAAGGCTCTCGATCACGAGATGGAAGGCTCTCACGTCGAGCTCGGCGTTGAGGCAGCCCGTAAGTACAAGGAGAGCGACGCCGTTATCCACGCGATCCACGCTCACCACGGCGACGTTGAGGCTAAGACCGTTGTCGCCTGCATCGTTCAGGCTGCGGACGCTATCTCAGCCGCCAGACCCGGCGCGAGACGCGAGAATCTTGAAAACTACATCAAACGTCTGCAAAAGCTTGAGGAAGTCGCTTCCTCCTTCAAGGGAGTCGAAAGCTCCTACGCTATTCAGGCGGGACGCGAAATCAGAATTATGGTTAAGCCCGAGATCGTCGGCGACGAGAGAATGGTTCCTCTCGCGCGTGACATCTGTAAGAAGATCGAGGAGGACCTCGAGTATCCCGGTCAGATCAAGGTCAACATCATCCGCGAATCCAGAGCGGTTGACTTCGCGAAATAAACAGGAAATAATTAACAAAGGCCGTCACGAAAGTGGCGGCTTTTTACGCTAAAAATATGGGGGTACCGCGATTTTTGCGGCGCCCCCTGAGCTTTTATGTTATTATCTGATTTGCGCTCCTCCCCATTCAACAACGGTGAAGCCGTTTCTCTCGGGAGCTGTGAGCTCCTGAGCGGGAAGCTCGGTGTACTCGTCAACCGGATACCACGTCATAAATACTCTTATGACTGTATCGGGGTTCGGGTCAATGTTCAGCTGAGCCGCGTCTGTGTAGGCTTCCTGCTGGAAGGAGATAATATTGTACGGATTATCCTGCATCTTCGGCAGCCAGAAGGTGATGAACTCGTTAGCCTCGCGTCTGTTGAGTCCCGCGTCCTTGAGCGCTTGCTCAAGGAAGGACGCTGTGTCTCTTCCCTTTACGCAGAAGCCCTTCGAGACGTCGTAGACCGTGTTGAGCCTTCCTTCCCAGAAAAGATAGTTGTACTCCATACCCTTTGCGTCGATGAGCGTGCCGTCGGGACGGGCGGTAACATTCCAGCCGTCGTTATACTCGGGATACACGCAGGTAAGCGCGCCGTTGAGCAGGAGCTTTACGCTCGCTCTCAGCTCTTCCTCGGGATAGAGGTAGATTACGGGCTTGTAGTCTACAGGAGGTCCATATATATCAGAATATGTTACATCCTCCAACTCGCCTTCGTACCTGCACCGCTCACTGTCATAATACACGTTCCTGCATGAAACGTTTACATAGTCGGCTCTGCACCAATAATTTGAAAGCTCTCCGTTTACCTTGATTTCATCGTCGCTGTCAGGCTTTACAAAGAAACAATCTGAAAATATATCTGTAATTTTAACGTTTTCAAACGTTTTCTCGCCGATGAAGGTCGCGGTACTCTTGTCTACAAATTTCACATCGCCGTATTTGGGCCTTTCGAAAGGATTGGGTTCCGTGGGCACCTCCCCTGTCGGCTCCTCATCGGGAACGGTTGTCGTTTCCTCAGTCGGAACTGTAGGCTCGGCGGTAGTTTCCTCGGTCGGAGCTTCTGTAGGCTCGGTTGTTGTTTCCTCAGTCGGAGCCTCTGTAGGCTCGGTTGTTGTTTCCTCAGTCGGAGCCTCTGTAGGCTCGACAGTCGTTTCCTCTGTGGGAGCCTCTGTAGGATCGGCTGTTGTTTCCTCGGTCGGCGCCTGTGTAGCCGTTTCGGTAGCTTCCGTCGCCGATTCGGTCACGGGCTCGGTCGGCTGAGCTGTAGGCTCGTAAGACTTTTTCGCGGGCGTTTTTACTCTCTTGTCCTGAACAGTCACCTTGAAGGTGAGCGTCTTTGAACGAGAGATCTTTTTTGCCTTTTTACCTGAATTTTTCTGTGTAACGGTGTATTTTACCTTAACGGTAATCTTAGCCTTGCCCGCCTTTTTCGCGGTGACCTTACCGCTTTTTGAGACTGTTGCTGTCTTTTTGTTTGAGCTTTTGAAGCTCTTTTTTGTTATTTTCACGCCCTTGGCTTTGACAAGCTTGATATTTACGGTGCCATAAACGGTCTTGCCGTTTTTACGGGTTATCTTGAGCGTTGCCGAGCTTTTCTTAAGGCTTACTTGCTTTTCCGCCGCGACGGCTCCTGTCGGAACAGCGGTAAAAATACCTGCCGTCATAACGGCGGAAAGAAGCAGTGAAATCAGTTTTTTCATAAATTATCCTCCTTATTGATGATTTCCACACATATATATAACCCTCAATAAAGCGGATTTGTGACATAATTTTTCAAATTTTTTCTTTGTGTGAATATTTTTCTCTTTTATTCTCCTCTATCGCCACCGTGACGATATCTCCCGTGACGTTGATTATGTTCTGGATCGCGCCGAAGAAAACCTCGGCGTATATAGCGATCGAGATCAGTCCTTCCGCCTGTAAGAAGAAGGTGATGATCAACATTCCGATTACGATGGAGCCCGGCTGATTGGGCGCTCCGAGTGAAAGAAACAGGATTAGAATCGCGATTCCCGCGATATGCATCCACGAAACATCCACTCCCATCACGAAAATCAAAAGCATCGAAATCAGCATAATCAGGAAGCAGTTGCCGTCCAGATTGGTTTCCGCAAGAATCGGAAGCTTTGTCGAAAGGCTTTTTCTGCTGAACTTGTAATTACGCACGCAGTACCTTATATTGAACGGAACCGCGTTGATGGCTGAATTGATTTTGAAGTTTTCCCAGATCAGAAGCGGAAGGTGCTTAACAAACGGGGCTATCCTTACGCCTCCTATCAGCAGACGTATCAGATAGAAAACGGCCATAACGATCAGTCCCGCAAAAACCACACCCGCAAATTCGAGGATCACAATAAGGTTTGTGTAGCCGCTTGGCAGAAGCGCCGTCAGTATCGAAAGGAAACAGAAGAACGGCAGAGTGAACATAATCACGTTCAACATTCTTGAAAACAGCGAGTAGCAAACGTTGATAATCTTCTGAATATCGTCGAAATGCTTGCCGACCGAACACATCGCGTACGTTATGAGCAGCGCGACGACAATTATCGGGAAAGGCATATATGTATTAAACGGTTCAAAAATGCTGGAGGGAATAATGGAAGAAATCATCTCCGTAAAAGAGACCTCGCCCGTATACGCCGCATTTGTCCCGAGGTAGCCCCCGCGGTAATTCATCAGCGCCGCAATAAACAGTCCCGTTCCGAACGCTAAGATAATTGAAATCACGGAGGTAGCGATCGTTTTCATCTGCAATTTTCTGCCTGATGAATTCTTTTCGGATACGATATAGATGTCCGTAAGGTTCTTTATCATTGAAAACAGCGTTACGGGCGTACCGACCATCAGCATCGCGTTTCCGAACAGCTTCATCATCGGATAAATGAAGCCGTCGTCCAGCGCGACCTGCTGATCCGCGCTCATAAAGGCGCTTATCGGGATATACGCGAGGATCGCGAGGAGCGTTCCGATCGCGCAGTAAATCAGTGAGCGTCTGTAGTTTCGTTTTACAACGATACGCACGCTGTTGTAGCCCATCCTGTATCTGCTGCTGATTTTGTCGTTGTACGCCTGAACGATTCTTAATTCGGGCGAAAGGTCATCCTGACTCTCCTCGTCAGGAACATAGGCGTCGCCCTCAAAGCCAATCTTGATACTGGTTTCGCCAAAGCTTCTCTGCAGCTTTATCGTCAGCACAGTGTCGGAGCCATAGCCCTGTTCGATCAGCTGATTAAACAGCGCCTCAACAAGAAGCATAACCTCAACTATGTTACTTTGCTTGAGGTGTTTTTGCGTCAGACACTCTACAATATACTGTTCAACTGTTCCAAAGCTTTCTTCCCTGAGAGGCACCTCAATGGAGCGCGTGTTTTTCAGTTTCATTACTTTCCCCCGCTGAAAAGATTATTTCTTGTCGAGCTTCAAATCACCGAACACGGTTGATTCCGTGAAATAGCCTCCGGTGATGACCGCTTCGGGCTTGACGTAGTTATCGTTTCGGTGAACAAATACATAGAGTCTGGAATCGACAAGGTGCTGTCCTTTGTCAGACTTATCGTAGGCTCTGACTCCCGCGTTCAAGCCTACATTCATATTAATACGTTTGTTCTCGGTAGTCAAGAGGTTTTCCCTTCTGTTTTCGGTTATATCCTCGGGCACTCTGTCGTACTGAGCCGCGGCTACGGATGTGATATAGGACGCGTCCTTCTTATCCTTGTCGTTGATCAGCGCGGTAGTTTGATACTCTTGTATTCTCTGTAGCCATCACGATTGGTTGTGGAATATTTTAGTGTTTTGTATTCGGGACAAATCACTTCGTCAAAATATTCATCATAAACATACTCATACCATGGGTGATTACCTTTCTTTGTATATGGTCTTTTGTATGCTGTTGAGATTACTCTGTTGTCATCAAATATTTTCTTGCAAATATGCGGCGTTTTATACGCGCTGTCCGCTACTATTGTTTCTACTTCCGGGAACTTTTCTACTACTTCATCATATACATCATCATACGCTACGCTGTCATGTACATTACCGGGTGTTACTTCTACACCTAATACATATCCGTTTCTGTCACAAGCTGTGTGAGCTTCATACGCAAACTGCTTTTTGTGCTCACCCTTAACGAACAAGCCGCTTTCAGGATCTGTTACACTTTTGGTAACTTTCTTTTTCTTAGCTTCCTGCTTACGCCTTTTAAGCTTTTTCTTTGATGTGTTGTCACGTTTTTTCTTAGGCTTGTTATTATCATTGCTATCGTTATCAAAGGGCTTTTTGCCGTGTGTCTCACGGTCTGAGTTTATTTCATTCATCAACTCATCTGCATATCGTTTTGCCGCAACAGGAACTTCCTCTTGTATTTTCTTCTTGGTGTTAGCATTTGCTTTGATGTGTGTTCCGTCTATGAAGACTGCTTCAGGATTCAAATATCCTTCATTGGCTATTTCATCTAATATCCAGTTGAATATCTTGTCTACTGTTTCCGCGTTAAAGCGATTGCGGAAATTGTAGCTCAATGTGGAAAA
>CACYDB010000128.1 GCA_902773035.1 uncultured Ruminococcus sp.
CGTGGCGATCATGGTGTTGTCGATCTTTTTTTCCAATCTGATTTTTCGCGATAAGGACGAGAGCAGGAAAAAGGTAAAGAGGTTCGCGGCGGTATTCTCAAACTGCGGCTTTATGTCTCTCCCGCTCCAGCAGGCGATCCTCGGCGACAGCGGAGTCTTTTACGGCTCTGTGTTTGTCGCGGTGTTCAATATAATCGTATGGAGCTACGGACTTTACGATATGAGCGGCGACAAAAAGAACCTCACAGTCCGCAAAATCCTTCTCAATCCCGGAGTTCTGGGCGCGGCGGCAGCGGTAGCGCTGTTCTTCCTGAAAATTACTCTGCCCGAAATCCTTATCACACCAATAGATTATCTCTCGGGACTTAATACTCCCGTTCCGATGCTCGTAATCGGATTTTATCTTTCGCGTACCGATTTCTCAAAATCGTTCAGAGATTTGGGAATCTACGCCGTCACAGCCGTAAGGCTGATAATCATTCCGCTTGCGGCGCTGTTTATAATGCGTCTGTGCGGAGTCAGCGGAGATATTCTTATCTCCTGCACTATCGCCGCATCGGCTCCCGTCGCGGCAACGACTACGATGTTCGCTACGAAGTTTGACCGTGACGTTGAGCTTTCGGTAGGACTTGTGTCGGTAACAACGATTTTCTCGATAGTCACAATGCCCGTGATTATCGCTTTATCACAGACTTTATAGAGGTGAAATATGTCTCGACTTCCGCGTCAAAAGCAGAAGCTTCTGTATATACAAAAAATCCTCCTCGAAAAATCCGACGAGGAACACGGACTCACTGTTAACGACATTATCAGGGAGCTGGATTCCTACGGCATAAACGCCGAGAGAAAAAGTATATACGACGACCTGCGCACGCTTGAGGCGTTCGGACTCGACATCTGCAGCGAGAAGTCAAAGACCGTGCGCTACTATATCGGCGAGCGCGACTTTCAGATTTCGGAGCTCAAGCTCCTTGTTGATTCTATTCAGAGCTCAAAGTTTATCACTGAGAAAAAGAGCTTTGAGCTTATCAAAAAGCTCGAGGGTCTCGCGAGTGAGAACGACGCCAGGCTGCTGCAGAATCAGGTCATAATCTCCAACAGAGTCAAAACCTCTAACGAAACGATCTACTACAGCGTTGACCGCCTGCACGACGCGATAAGCAAGAACAGGTCGGTAACGTTTTACTATAACCGCTGGGTGCTTGACCTCGGCTCAACCGAGAAAATCAAGCTCCAAAGACGTCGCGGGGGAGAGCTGTACAGGGTAAGCCCGTGGGCTCTCTGCTGGGATGACGAGAACTACTACCTTGTCGCCTATGACGAGAGTATAGAGCAGATCCGTCATTACCGCGTCGATAAAATGGAAAAAATCACCGTCACCGACGATAAGAGAAAGGGCAGGGAGCTTTTCTCAAAGCTCAATATGGCTGATTACGCCAAGTCTACCTTTTCGATGTTCGCCGGCGAGGAAACCGAGATCGAGCTCTCGGTAAAAAATGATTTTGTAGGTATTATTGCCGACAGATTCGGCAAAAATGTATTTATAACACGTGATGAAAAACACGCTGACCGATTCTTAGTCAAGGTCAACGTGAATCTCAGCGAGCAGTTTTTCGGATGGATCTTCGCGCTGGGCGACGGCGTATGTATTACCGCGCCCGAATTTGCGAGAAAAAGCTTTATGAGCCATCTTGAAAAGGTTGCCGCCGCGAATAAGGAGGTGAGAGAATGATTTGTCCGAGATGCGGCAAGGAAATTGAGGACAGTGAAACACTGTGCCCGTTTTGTATGCAGGAAATCAACAAAAACGTTGAGTTCAACGACTTCCGCAAGGACGGCTTTGTACAGATTCAGGCGAAGGAGGGCGCGAAGCATATCGAGCCCGAAAGTATCTCGCCCAAGTACTTTAAGCTGGCGGAATTCAATATCTTTGTAATCGCCGTTGTTTATATACTTCTCGTCTCGGTATTTACGGTATTCTCTCTCCGCTTCTTACAAAAGACGACGTTTACTTATGTTGAGCCTTATAAAATCAAACCCATCACAGATGATACTCCCGACGAGCAGGAAACTACCGAGGCGTCGCTTCCTGTTGTAAAGGATTACTCAATCAAAAACATCTACGGAAGCTGGTGCTTTGAAAAGGATAAGGATAATACAGCGTCACCGATTGTTTATTATACCTTTGAGTCAAGCGGTCTGCTTCAGGAGAACTTCGGAAGCATTGAGGTCAAGGGCAGCTTCAGCGACGTTTCCGATTCCGACAGCAAAAAGATTTATCTGAATGTTGACTCGGATTTCCGCGGAGTATTCAACTACGTGGTTGCCGGCGACGAGAAGAACGGTTATGTCCTCGAGCTGTATCAGGAGGACAAGAACGTACAATACAAGCTTGTTCAGGCTGAGGCGAAGATATGGAACGTCAAGCCTCCCGAGAATCCGAAGATCGATAAAAAGCTTGTCGGCAAGTGGTACACCGAGGATAAGAAGAAGGCGTATATCTTCACCGAGACAGGAAGCTTCAAGCGTATAACCGGCAACACCAGCACCAAGGGCGCATGGTCTGTGGACAGCAAGAATACCCTTACCGTAAAATATATGCGCGATGTTCTCTCGGAGCGTGATATTCCTTACGCTACAGGTAATGATGAAAACAGAATAATCGTAAACGGAGTGGAATACATCAGGTCATAGTCCGTTTTATAGGACACCCCTTCTTTTATAATGTAATTAAAGACATTATAAAGGAGGAGCCGAGATGCTCAATTTCTGTATTTTTACTTTTATATTCTACGCGTTATCCGCAATAATCAAAATGCTTTTCTTTGATAAGAGAAAAGGGGCGAAAAGCTATGCGACATCTGTTCATAATCAACCGCCGCGCAGGCAAAAACGAGTCGTGGAAAACCGTTACCGAGCAGTTGGAGCGGCTGAATATAGAAAACCTCACGGTGAAATATACGAGATTCCACGGCGACGCTACAGCGATTGCGCGTGATTTTGTCAAAGGCTCTGACGAGTTTGCTAAGGTGTTCGCGTGCGGAGGCGACGGCACAATAAACGAGGTAGTCAAGGGCGTATACGATTTGAAAAACTGCGCCGTGGCTCCCGTTCCGATAGGCAGCGGAAACGACTTCATACGCAGCTTTGAATTTCCGCGCGAGGATTTCCTCAATATCGAAAAGCTCTTAAACGGCGATTTTGTCGAGATCGATTTGCTCAAATGCGGCAGTCTGATCAGCGATAACTCAATCACGATCGGCTACGACTGCGCGGTCGCTAAAAACGTCGATAAATTCAAAAACCGCAAGCTGATTTCGTCAAGCCTTGCCTACAAGCTCTCGATTTTTTACTGTCTATTAAACGGCAGAAAGCATAATTTCAAAATCATAGCCGACGGCGAGGAGCTCGAAACGGATACAACATATCTGCTCTCGGTTTGCGCCAAGGGCAAGTATTACGGCGGCGGTATAAAATGCTCGCCTCAAGCCGATAACAGCGACGGACTGATTGACTTTATGTGCGTGCCGACAGTCAGCGCGGCAAAGTTTGTATCTCTTTTGCCGACATTCATCAAGGGTGAGCATATCGACAATCCCAAGCTCGATTTTATCCGTCATATGAAGTGCCGCGAGGTCGAATACATAAGCGACGAGCCGACTGAAATCGGCATTGACGGCGAGATCGTCACCATCAAGGACGCCAAAATCTCCGTCATTCCCAAGGCTGTAAAAATAATCCTACCTAAATAACAGGAACGCTGTATTTTTTGACAGCGTTCCTTTACTTTCCGAATTATTTATGCTACAATATTCCCGGTGATTTTATGAGATATTACAAGCGTCTGCCCCTCGAGGGTATGAGCAACTGCCGTGATCTCGGCGGTTATCCGACAAAATACGGCAAGGTTACTAAATTCGGCGTATTCGTGCGCAGTGAAGCGCCCGTTGACGCTACGGAGCGTGACGTCGCCTTTCTTAAAAGATACGGAATCGTCAAGTCGCTCGATTTCCGCGGCGAAAAGGCTGTAGAGCAATTTCCCAGCAAGCTCAACACCGAGGGAATAGAATATATCCATATGCCGATGTACAGCCGTGACGACGCGATAAGGCTTGAGGAGGCGGGTAAGGATCCGTCAAAGCTTTTCTCGGGCTGGGGCAAGACTTATGTCACGTGGCTCGAGAGCTACAAGGGCTGGCTGAGAGATATTTTCTTCCACCTCGCGAATACAGACGGAATCGTTCAGTACAACTGTA
>CACYDB010000129.1 GCA_902773035.1 uncultured Ruminococcus sp.
GCGTCGGCGACACGGTCATAATTCGTAAGGCAGGCGAGATTATCCCCGAGGTGCTTTCCGTCTCTAAGCGAGGAGAAAACACCGAGGAATTTGCTTTCCCGACGCTCTGCCCGTCATGCTCAAGCCCCGTAAGTCGCGAGGAAGGCGAGGCGGCAATACGCTGTACCAACACCGATTGCCCCGCTCAGCTTATGCGCCACCTTATTCACTTTGTAAGTCGTGACGCTATGGATATCGAGGGCTTGGGACCTGCTGTGCTCGAACAGCTTGTGAACGCGGAGCTTGTGAAATCTCCCGCCGATTTATACAGACTGACGTTCGACGACATCCTCTCGCTCGATAAGAAAAAGGAAAAATCAGCCGATAATCTTTTAAAAGCTCTTGAAAAGTCGAAAAGCAACGAGCTTTACCGCCTGATCTTCGCGCTGGGAATCAACCATATAGGATTAAAAGCGGCGCAGCTTTTGTGTCAGACCTTTGAAACGATCGAAGATATTATGAACGCCACTGCGGATGAAATATCCTCAATCGACGGCTACGGAAAGATAATGGGAGAGGCTGTCGAGCAGTATTTCTCTCTTGACAGCAACAGAGAGCTCATATCCGAGCTTAAAGCCCTCGGGCTGAAAATGACTCCCTCTGAGCAGAAAAAGAGCGGAATCTTTGACGGCAAGACCTTTGTTCTTACAGGAACCCTGCCCACAATGTCGCGTAAAGAAGCCTCCGCGCTGATTGAGGAAAACGGCGGCAAGACTTCATCCTCGGTCAGCAAAAAGACTGACTACGTCCTCGCGGGAGAAGCCGCGGGCTCAAAGCTCACAAAGGCTCAGTCCCTCGGCGTTACCGTAATATCCGAGGAACAACTCCTTGAAATGATAAAATAATAATCAAAATTATGACCTGTTCGGAAACGAGCAGGTCTATTTTTATGCTTGTACACATATACTGGAGTATCAAAACAACGGGAGAATACAATGAAAAGGATATTTGAAAAGCTCGGCATACCGCCGCAGAAGCGTACAAGCCTGAACGAAATCAGGCTCAGGGTAAATAAGCCCGCTACATTGATAGCTAAGAACAAATCCGTAACGCTTAATAAAATTTTAACAAAAAGAGAATTAGAGGAAATCTTTCGCCTCATGTGCGACTATTCCGTCTACTCTAAGCAGAACGAAATCAAAAACGGCTTTATCACGCTCAAAGGCGGACACCGCGCGGGAATCTGCGGAACAGCTGTCTATGACAAAGGCGAGATCATCAACATCAGAGATATAAGTGCGATAAATCTGCGAATCGCCTGTGAGCATAAAGGCTGCTCGGATAAGCTTATGAAGAAAATAAAAATCAACTCGGGAATACTTCTCTGCGGCGCGCCGTGCAGCGGTAAGACTACAATGCTTCGTGATATCGCCCGAAAGCTGTCCGAACACTATAAGGTCGCTGTCATTGACACAAGGGGAGAGCTTGCCGCGACATATCAGGGCGAGAACGGCTGCGATGTCGGTACTTCATTTGTCCTTGACGGCTATTCAAAGACCGACGGCTTTGATCACGCGTTGAGGTGCCTTTCGCCCGACTATATAATCTGCGACGAAATCGGGACCGCGGAAGACGCTCTATCGGTAGAGAACGCCGTCAACAGCGGAGTCGGGATAATATGCTCGGCTCACTGTAACAACACCTCCGAACTTCTCTCAAAACCGATCCTGAAAAATATAGTTAAGTATTTTGATAACATATTCTTCCTCGGCAACAGAGAAAACGTAGGACAAGTTATAGAAGAAACAAAATCATATGAGCTTATATCTTAAAATCATTGGAGCGGTTTGTATAACTCTATGCGCAACGGGAACAGGCTTTTATCTCTCAGAAAAGCTGCGGCAGCGGAAAATCTTTCTTGATTCATTCTGCCGCTTTCTTACCATTCTTGACACCTCAATACGCTACGACGGCGGCGAGATAATCACTCTGATAAAAAAGTCCGCGCCCGCTGAGCTCAAAGCTCTTTTTGATTTCAATAATTCTGATTTCCGATCTGTATGGCTGACCTTTATAGAGAATATTCCGAAATCAAAGGGCTTAAAGGACGAGGACTACCGCCTTATATATGATTTCGGCGATAAACTCGGCGCAACCGACGTCGAGGGACAGCTCAATCACATCAGACTTTACTCAGAGCTTTTCAAGAACAGCCTTGATAATTCTTTATCAGAATATAAAAGCAAATCAAAGCTATACAAGCTCCTCGGATTTTTTACAGGCGCAGTACTCTCTATAATGATAATTTAAGGCAATACAAAAGGAATGACAATATGGACGTAGATATGATATTTAAAATAGCGGCAATCGGAATAATCGTCGCTGTACTCAATCAGCTTTTAATCAGGAGCGGAAGGGAGGAGCAGGCGATGCTGACAACTCTCGCGGGACTTGTGGTTGTACTTTCATTGGTCGTAACCCAGATAAGCGGTCTGTTCAACTCGATCAAGTCGCTGTTCGGGCTATGAATATACTCGCGATTTCCGTTATCGGAATATTAACGTCCGTAATTGTCCTGGCCCTTCGACGCCATAACGCCGAAATCTCATTTATAGCCGCGATTGCGGGCAGCGCCCTGATTTTTATATCCGTCCTTGTCAATTTCACCTCGCTCTACGACACTCTGAAAGATATTCTCGCGGCAGCGGATATCAATATTAACTACATAAGTATTCTGCTAAAAGCCCTCGGTATCTGCTTTTTGACAGAGTTCGCGTGTGATATGTGCATTGACGCGGGTCAGAGAGCTCTCGCGGGTAATATCTCGCTTGCGGGAAGAATCCTAATTGTCATAACAGCTGTGCCTTTATACAAGGAGATCCTCGACACCGTCCTCAGTCTGACAGGAGGCGCGTGATGAAGAAGCTTTTCGCGTTAATTTTTATAATAATTATAGTCATTTCATCACCTGCGCGCGTAAACGCGGCGGATAGCTTAGCCGAGGATTACGGAGCTGACAGCCTTATCGACAATCTGCCCGAGGATACGAGAAAGTCGCTGACTGATATAGGACTCGGAGAGTTCGACATAAACGCCCTGAACGAATTAAGCTTTGAAAAGATACTCAACGGAATAATATCCTCGGCGGGAGAGGAGGGCAAAACTCCGCTCAGAACCCTTGCTGTGATCATAGCTTTACTGCTTTTGTATTCTCTGTTGTACGGGCTCAGAAGCTCCGTGAGCAACACCTCACTTCAACAGGTGCTTTCAATCTGCGTTACCCTCTGTGTAACCGCCGCGCTTGTAGTTCCGATTATAACGGTTATAAATTCGGGCATTGACGTCATAAATACCGCGTCCGACTTTATGCTCGCGTATATACCCGTTATGCTTGTGGTGATGACAGCTTCGGGAAAAGCGGTAAGCGGCGCCTCATATTACACCTTGATGATGTTCGCGGGGCAGGCGGTAACTCAGATAAGCTCCGCCTTTATCGCCCCATTTCTAAAGCTTTTTCTCGGATTGAGCATATCCTCGGCAGTTTCTCCGAATATAAATCTCAGCGGATTGGTGAGGTTTATCTCAAAGCTCATAAAATGGTCGCTCGGATTTATAATGTGTCTGTTCACGGGAGTGCTTACACTTCGTCAGATAGTTTCATCAGGGCTTGACAGCGTAGGTACCAGAGCGGTCAAGTTTACTTTGTCAAGCCTTGTACCGGTCGTAGGCTCAGCACTCTCCGAGGCTTACAAAACTGTACAAAGCTCCGTCGGACTGCTGCGTTCGGGAGTAGGAGTTTTCGCCTTGATCGCGGTTATGGCTGTGTTTATGCCCGTTATTATAAGGTGCCTGTGGTGGCTTTTGATATTATGGGTTTCAAGGTCAGCGGGTGAATTAATGGGACTCAAGGAGCCGTGCTTTTTACTTGAGAGCGTGTCGGGAGTGATCGGAAACATTTTCGCGATAATTCTCTGCGTATCGGCGGTATTTATAATCTCCACCGCCTCAGTTTTGATACTCGGAGGCGGCTGATGAAGGATATAGGAATTGTAATCACTGTAATCTGTGTAAGCGCGTTGATTTGCTCAATCGTCAATACTGTCGCTCCTCAGGGCGCGACAGGGCGTATACTCAATACCGTACTCGGCGTATTCATCATCTGCGCACTGATCGCTCCTGTTAAAAACGCCGTAAGTAATTTTGAACTGAATACAAAGAATATGCCCGAAAGCAAATCAGTAACCGCCTCAGCCGATGAATTGTTTGAAAATCAGGTCCTCAGAGAAACAGAGAAAAACCTCTCAAAAATGCTCAAAAAGCTTCTTGATGACGAAAAACTGCAATGTAACTCCTTCAAAATTAATCTTAAAACTGACAGCGGCGGAGGAATATATATAGAGTCAATCAGCATATATATTAACAAAAACAGCGATACTCAAAGAATTAGTAATAAGGTTATCGAAAAATTTGAAATGAGACCGAGGATAATCAAGGAATGAAAATAATGAATTTTAATAAGCTGCTCTCGGGCGGCAAATTCAAAAACATAATAATAATCGCAGGCGTTATCGGAATAGCGATGATATTGATCTCGTCTTTTACGGACTTCAAGCCCTCCGAGAGCTCAGTAGATTCGGTAGAGGAATACCGCCAAGGACTCCAAAGCTCTCTGTCCTCAATGCTCAGTCAGATAGAGGGAGTGGGGAACGTCAGCGTCCTGCTCACCATAGAGAACAGCGTCGAGGGAGTCTACCTCGACAATAATTCCACCAAAACAAAGGATATAGAGCCTGTGGTGAGGGGAGTGGTTGTCGCCTGCGAGGGCGGCGACGAGCCCGTAACGCTGGAGCGAGTCACCGACGCCGTTACAAAGGCTCTGAATATA
>CACYDB010000130.1 GCA_902773035.1 uncultured Ruminococcus sp.
GCGGCGTAGCCGAGGTGAACCTCGAGAACCTGACCGATGTTCATACGGGAAGGTACGCCGAGGGGGTTAAGAACGATGTCAAGCGGAGTACCGTCGGGCAGGAAGGGCATATCCTCAACGGGAAGAATACGTGATACAACACCCTTGTTACCGTGACGACCCGCCATCTTATCGCCGACAGAGATCTTACGCTTCTGAGCGAGGTAAACTCTGACAACCTTATTTACGCCGGGCTGGAGCTCATTACGGCTGTCCTCGCGCGTAAATACCATTACATTTACAACGATACCGCTCTCGCCGTGAGGAACTCTGAGGGAAGTATCTCTTACCTCTCTTGCCTTCTCGCCGAAGATAGCTCTGAGGAGTCTTTCCTCAGCCGTAAGCTCGGTCTCACCCTTGGGAGTGACCTTACCGACAAGGATATCGCCGGCGTGAACCTCAGCGCCGATGTGGATGATACCGTTCTCGTCGAGATCCTTGAGCATATCGTCGCCGACATTCGGGATGTCGCGGGTGATCTCCTCAGGTCCGAGCTTGGTATCACGAGCCTCGGTGTCGTATTCGTTAATATGGATAGATGTGTAAACATCTTCTCTTACGATTTTTTCACTGATAAGTACGGCGTCCTCGTAGTTGTAGCCCTCCCAGGTCATAAAGCCGATGAGAGCGTTCTTACCGAGGGCGATTTCACCGTTCTTTGTAGCGGGACCGTCAACAAGGACAGTGCCCTTCTTAACTCTTTCGCCTCTCTCAACAACGGGGATCTGATTGATACAGGTGCCCTGGTTACTTCTGAGGAACTTGATTACGCTGTAATCCTTGACCTCGCCGTCATCATAGAGAACTCTTACGTTCTCCGCGTCAACGCTGGCGACAACACCGTCGCCCTCAGCGAGTACGCATACGCCTGAGTCGGTACCCGCGCGGTATTCCATACCGGTTCCGACGATAGGCGCCTCTGTGATCATAAGCGGAACAGCCTGACGCTGCATGTTAGAGCCCATCAGAGCTCGGTTCGCGTCATCGTTCTCGAGGAACGGGATCATCGAGGTAGCCGCCGATACAACCATTCGCGGAGATACGTCCATAAAGTCAAAGCGGTCGGGCGTATACTCAACGAAGCCGTCGCGGTATCTGCCGACGACTCTCTTGTTGAGGAAGTGACCTTCCTCGTCGAGCGGCTCATTCGCCTGAGCTACGGCGTAATCATCTTCCTGATCAGCCGTCATATATACGACTTCGTCTGTAACTCTGCCTGATTCCTTGTCGATTCTGCGGAAAGGCGCCTCAACAAAGCCGTACTCATTGATCTTCGCGAAGGTCGCGAGATAGGAGATAAGACCGATGTTCGGACCTTCAGGGGTCTCGATAGGACACATACGGCCGTAGTGAGTATAGTGAACGTCACGAACCTCGAATCCCGCGCGGTCACGTGAAAGACCTCCGGGGCCGAGAGCCGAAAGACGTCTCTTATGCGTAAGCTCCGCGAGCGGATTGTTCTGATCCATAAACTGAGAAAGCGGTGATGAACCGAAGAACTCTCTGATAGCGGCGGTTACGGGTCTGATATTGATAAGCGTATTCGGAGTCATAGTCTCCGCGTCCTGATTCTGAAGCGTCATTCTCTCGTGAATAACTCTGTCAAGACGGCTGAAACCGATTCTGAACTGGTTCTGGAGAAGCTCGCCTACGCAGCGGATACGGCGGTTGCCGAGATGGTCGATATCATCGGTATTGCCCACGCCCTCGGCGAGACAGTTCATATAGTTGATTGATGCGAAGATATCGTCAACTGTGATGTGGTTGGGGATAAGCTCAGCCTTTCTCTCACGGAGCATTTCCTTGAGCTGATCCTCATTCTCCGCTGAGTCAAGGATCTCGCACAGTACGGTAAAGCAGACGTTCTCGTTGATTCCGCACTCAGCCTTAGCGTCAAAATCAACGTAGCCGCTGATGTTGACCATACCGTTGGAGATGATCTTGATCACCTTGTTGTCCTTTTCGGGCAGACGGACAAATACCGTGTTAACGCCTGCGTTCTCGATTTTCACAGCGAGAGCGCGGTCTACTGTTTCATCACGGTTGGCGAGGAGCTCGCCTGTTCTCGGATCTGCAACAGGCTCAGCGAGGATCCTTCCTGCGAGACGGTTGGAGATACCGAGCTTCTTATTATATTTATAACGTCCGACTCGGGACATATCGTAACGTCTCGGGTCAAAGAAAAGGTTGTTGATGTGGATCTGGGCGCTTTCGATGATCGAAGGCTCTGAGGGACGCAGCTTTTTGTAAACCTCAAGCAGTCCTTCCTCAACAGTCTTTGTCGTATCCTTCTCGATAGTCGCCTTAATGCGCGTGTCGTCGCCGAAATAGTCGAGGATCTCAGCGTCGGAGCCGAGTCCGAGCGCGCGGATAAAGGTTGTGATCGGAACCTTTCTGTTCTTGTCTATATGAACATAGAAAACATCGTTGACGTCGTTCTCATATTCGAGCCACGCGCCGCGGTTGGGGATAACGGTTGACGAGAACAGCTCCTTACCGGTTTTATCGTGCTCCATTTTGTAATACACGCCGGGGGAACGGACGAGCTGAGATACGATAACACGCTCAGCGCCGTTGATTACGAACGTGCCGCTGTCTGTCATAAGCGGGAAATCGCCCATAAATACGTTATTCTCTTAGATTTCTCCGGTTTCCTTGTTCAAAAGCCTTGCCTGAACCGTGAGAGGCGCGGAATATGTAGCGTCGCGCTCCTTGCACTCGATTACGCTGTAGTTGGGGTGGTCAACATCGAGCTCATAATCGAGAAAGTCGAGTACAAAGTTGCCTGTGTAGTCGGTAATTCCGGAAACATCGCGGAAAACCTCCTTGAGTCCTTCGTCGAGGAACCATTGGTAAGACTTCTTCTGTACTTCGATAAGATTAGGCATATCAATGACTTCGTCGATTTTGGCGAAACTCATACGTTCAGTCTTGCCGAGCTGTACGGGTTTTACATTAACCATAGGCTTATCAACTCCTTCTGATTTCGGTTTTTAAAATTTTTCCGATTAATTAAAAATTCTTCCGTTTCGGGACTTGACAAATAAAAAATACTGTGATAATATTCATATTTATTTTGTCGCTTGTTCAGGAAAAAATCGGAAAAATTCCCATTATCGATTAGTTTAACATTTTATTACACTTTTGTCAAAATGTCAAGCATTTTTGCTGATTTTATTACATAAAATTTGTTTTTAATTCATTTCGGGAAGAAAAAGCAGGAAACACTCGGCTCTGTTGGTAAAAACAAAAAGTTTATGAAGTATTACCAAAGATGAAATAAAAAGATTGTGCAACTTTTCGTGAAACAAAAGCCGCGTTTTTCAACGCTACCTTATAAAGAAGTATATTATTCCCCAGATTACAGACGCGAGCGTTCCGTACACAAACACGGGGCCCGAGATTATAAACATCTTAGCGCCGATCCCGAGGATAAAGCCCTCGCTGCGAAACTCCATAGCGGGCGACGCCATTGAGTTCGCGAAGCCCGTTATAGGCACCAGAGTTCCCGCGCCCGCTATCTTGGCGAGCTTATCGTACAAGTGCAGGGCGGTAAAGAGGATTCCGAGGAAAATCAGCGTCACCGAGGTAAGCGTTTTGGCGTGAAGCCCCGTAATCCTTAAAAGCTCAAAGAGGTCGTTCAAGCCCTGTCCGACGGCGCAGACAGCCCCTCCGACGACAAAAGCTCTCAGACAGTTGAGCGGCGTATTGCTTGACGGAGAGCGCTTTTTGACGATTTGTGAGTATTCATTTTTACTTATCATAGAATCACCTTTCTTATAATTCCCAAGTTTTTTCTCTTTAAACTATTTATTTTTTATATTATTTATTGTATAATCAAAATGTATAACGATTTTTACGGAGTAGATAATTTGGAACATTATTTGGATAACAGCGCGACCACAAGGGTCAGCGAGTCCGCGGCTAAAGCGGTTACGGAAATGATGACCGTCAATTACGGCAACCCCAGCTCCCTGCACACGCTCGGAATCAGGGCGGAGGAGGTTCTCGAAGCCTCGCGCGATAAGGTCTCGGAAGCCCTCGGCGTAAAAAGCGATGAAGTCTTTTTCACGAGCGGCGGCACGGAAGCAAATAATATAGCCGTTCTCGGAGCGGTAAGCTGGCTTAAAAAGCGCGGCAATAAGATAGTGACCACCGCCGTTGAGCACAGCTCGGTCTACGAAACGATGAAACACCTCGAGGAAAACGGCTTTGAGGTCGTTTACATAAAGCCCGACAGCGACGGGCATATCTCCGCGGAGCAGTTTGAAGCCGCGATAGACGAAAAAACGATTCTCGTTTCCTGTATGGCGGTCAATAACGAGATCGGCTCGATTTTCCCGATCGAGAAGATCAAGGCTGTCATCACAGCGAAGAAAAGCCCCGCCGTCCTGCACTGCGACTGCGTTCAGGCTTTCGGAAAAATTCCTCTCAGACTTGCTAAATACGGCGTAGACCTCGCCTCAGTCAGCGGTCACAAAATCCACGCGCCCAAGGGAGTCGGAGCGCTGTATATGAAAAAAGGGCTCCACCTCAAGCCGATTATGTTCGGCGGCGAGCAGGAGAAGAAGCTCCGCCCCGGCACTGAGGCTCTCCCGTTAATAGCGGGATTCGCTCAGGCTGTCAGAGATTTTGAGCTCTCAAAAAACTACAAAAAAGTCTCTGAGCTTAATATATATATAAAGGAAAGGCTCTCGGAGCTTGACGACATCACCGTCAACTCACCCTCCGACGCTCTCCCGTATATAATCAATTTCTCCGTAAACGGCATAAGAAGCGAGACGATGCTTCATTTCCTCGCGCAAAAGGAAATCTACGTTTCCTCGGGAAGCGCCTGCGCCAAGGGAAAACCGAGTCACGTTCTCAGCGCCGCGGGTATCGGCAAGGATATCGCCGACAGCGCC
>CACYDB010000131.1 GCA_902773035.1 uncultured Ruminococcus sp.
AATATTATTACAGATTTCTAAATGTCAGAAAAAGACAGCAATTTTAAACATTTAAGAAAACAACAGACCCGCCGTTGATGAACTTTTATGATTTTGCATCATTTCCAAAGGCGGCTCAAAAAGATTTCTACGTTTTTGTTTTCATAAATTTCTTTTAAGAAAAGGAACTGCGATTTCAGCAGTTCCTTTTCTTTTGCTTAAAAACTCAACACCTCTGCCCTATTTTTGCATAAGCTATAGACAACCTCTGTCAAATGTATTATACTAATTATATATGAGTTTTGGAGGGCTGAGTTATGCCTGATATGTATTATAAAGAAGCGCTTAAGCTCGCGCAGAAGGAATACAGGAGCAGTCTTTCTAAGGGGCTCTCCCCTTGCCTGCCTGTTCTTGACGACTTTATTTCCGGAGATAAGACCTCGTCCGTCGTTGACCTCGGACTAGTACAGATCCCTATTGATAAAATCGTCGGCACAAAGTCACGCGGCAGAGTTAACGCCTTCGCGCCGAACTTTATGCCTATTTTGGAGGACGGCACGGAGTTCTCTATTAAATGGAAGAATCTGTGTAAGGCTCATCTCAACGAAGGTATCCGCGACCCGATTAAAGCGTATGAGTATATGAACCGCTTTTACGTTGAGGAGGGCAATAAGCGCGTAAGCGTTCTTAAATACTTCGACGCGGTGACTGTCGCCGGTAATGTTACACGTATTCTTCCCGAGCGTAACGGCGAGGAGGAAGTCGAGCTCTACTATGAGTTTGTGAACTTCTATAAATACAGCAGAATCAACTTCGTTGAGTTCAGCAAACGGGGCAGCTACGCTATGCTCCAAAAGCTGCTGGATAAGGAGCCTGACGAAATATGGACTGATGACGAGCAGAAGGAATTCTCCGCTGTTTATCATTACTTTGAGCAGGCTTACAAATCCGCGGGCGGAAAGAAGCTGAGCACAACCGTTGCCGACGCTCTGCTGAGCTATATCAAGGTATACGGCTATAACGAGCTTCGTGTTACTGAGACCGCCGATATTAAAAAGAAGCTTCAGCTTATATGGGAGGACGTCGCCTTACAGCAGGACGAGGAGCCGATCGAGTTAAAGCTTGATCCCGGTGAAGAAAAGAAGCCGAGTATGCTCAAGATGGTAATTCCGATTGTAGCGCCGTCTAT
Source organism: uncultured Ruminococcus sp. (assembly GCA_902773035.1). GTDB lineage: Bacteria > Bacillota > Clostridia > Oscillospirales > Acutalibacteraceae > Ruminococcoides. The sequence continues at coordinate 1,169 of CACYDB010000131.1, forward strand.
TCTAAAGGTAGCGTTTTTGTATGACGGAACTCCCGAGAGATCGGGCTGGGTCCACGACCATGAAAAAGGCAGACTTCATATTCAAAGAATTTTTGACGATAAAATTGAAACCAAGGCGTATACGAACGTGATGGACGACGATCCTCACGAGGTTATAGAGCAGGCTATTAAGGACGGCGCGAAGCTTATCTTCACAACTACGCCGAGGCTTATGCAGGCAAGTCTGAGAGCCGCGGTCGAGCACCCTGATATTATGATCCTTAACTGCTCGCTTAATAAGTCTCACAGATATATCCGCTCATATTACACACGTATGTACGAGGCGAAGTTTATTCTCGGAGCTGTAGCCGGTTCACTCACTGACAGCGCGAATCTCGGCTATGTCTGCGACTATCCTATTTTCGGACAGATCGCGGGTATCAACGCTTTCGCTCTGGGCGCTCAGATGGCAAATCCACGCGCGAAGGTATATTTAGAGTGGTCGTCCGTAAAAGGCGCTAAGGAGGCGGCTCAGGCGCTTTCCGAGCGTAATATACACTTCATTTCCTCGCAGGACACAGCGAGATTTATGATGGACAACCGCGACAGCTACGGTCTTTCCTATATAAAGGACGATAAGCTAGATCTGCTCGCGAATCCCGTATGGAAATGGGACGTTTACTACGAGGCTATCCTGAGACGAGTTTTTGACAAGACCTTGAAGGCTGAGTATGAGTCAAGCAGTAAGGCGCTGAACTACTACTGGGGTATGTCGGCGGGAGTTGTTGACATCGTTTATTCCGACACTCTCCCCCACGCCTCTAAGCGTTTCGCGGATTTTCTTAAGGAGAGCATTGTTCATAACGTTTGCGCTCCGTTTATCACTCCGCTGATTACGCAGAGCGGCGAGGAAATCTCTTCCGACTCTAACGCGCTCAGTCTGGAACAGATTATCAATATGGATTATCTGGTTGAGAATGTTGTCGGCTCTATTCCAAAGTACGAGGAGCTCAATCCTATGGGTAAGGCTACTGTTGATATGGTAGGCATAGAACAGTCGCAGAGCACCTCCGTAAAGGAAGAAGATGATGATAAAGAGGACGGTGAGGAATAATGAAAATACTTGCCGTCTCTGACGTGGAATCAAAATTTTACTACGACTTCTACTCCCCCGGCAAGCTTAAGGGGTTTGACCTGATAATCGGGTGTGGGGATTTACGCGAGGAATACCTTGAATTCCTCGTTACAATGGCGGACTGTCCGCTGATATACATACACGGCAATCACGATACGTTCAGGAAGAATCCCGAAGGATGTATCTGTATTGACGACGACTTTTTTGAATATAACGGAGTTCGCTTTGTCGGTCTCGGAGGATCATACAAGTACAGAGACGGAGAGTATATGTACACCGAAAAACAGATGAAGTGGAGAGTATTAAAGCTGATTCCTAAGATTCTGCGCAACAAGGGGTTTGATGTTCTCGTTACTCACGCCCCCGCAAGAAATCTTAATGACTTCGATACACTTCCGCACAGGGGCTTTGAGTGCTTCAACACTCTGCTTGACAAATACAAGCCTAAGTTCTTTTTTCACGGACATATCCACCGTAATTACGCTTCATATATTCCTCAGAAAATCGACCACAATGGTACAACCGTTATTAACGCGTATGAATACTGCGTTGTAGAAATATAGATCGGGCAAATAAGCGAAAGCTTATCTGCCCGATTTTTAGATTATGTTCTGTTCCAGTATTTTCTGTCAAGGCTTCTGTACTGAGCTGCCTCGGCGATATGCTCAACCTTGATGTTATCGCAGCCGTCCAGGTCGGCGATCGTACGCGCGACCTTTACGATCCTTGTATAACCGCGCGCTGAAAGCTCCATTTTTTCAAACACCGATTTCATAAGCTCTGAGGCGTCGGCGTCAAGCTTAAAGAACTTCTCAAACTCTCCTTCCGTCACACCCGCGTTGCAGGTTGTGGCGGAATCTTTATAACGCTCGTTCTGGATATCACGAGCGTTATTGACGCGCTTCTTGATATCAGCCGAGGGCTCATATCGGAATTTCCTGCTTAAATCGTCGAAATCAACGGGAGGAACCTCAATCTGAATATCAAATCTGTCGAGAAGCGGTCCCGAAATGCGATTAAGATAGCGTCTGACCTGATTAGGCGTGCAGATACAATCACGCGTCGGATGAGTAAAATATCCGCAGGGACATGGATTCATAGCCGCTATCAGCATAAAGTTGCAGGGGTACGTATACTTGCCGTTCGCGCGTGAGATCGTAACAGTGCCGTCCTCAAGCGGCTGACGAAGAATCTCCATCGTCTTTCTGCCGAACTCAGGCAGCTCGTCGAGGAAAAGTACGCCGTTGTTAGCGAGGCTGATTTCACCCGGCTTGATATTTGAACCGCCGCCTCCGCCGCTCATTGAAACATAAGAGACGGTATGATGCGGTGAGCGGAAGGGTCGGGATGAAACCAATGATACTCCCTCGGGCAAAATCCCCGCGATAGAGTGGATTTTTGTGGTTTCTATCGTTTCGTCCATAGTCATATCAGGAAGAATTGACACCAGACGCTTTGCGAGCATACTTTTGCCCGAGCCCGGAGGTCCGATAAGCAGGACGTTATGGCCTCCCGCGGCGGCAACCTCAAGAGCTCGCTTAGCCTCATACTGTCCCTTGACCTGAGCGAAATCGGGTAAATGGGCGGTATCATTCTTTATAATTCTGGGTTTGGCGGGATTAAGCGGTGTTTTCTTTCTCAGATGGTCATAAAGCTCATTTACAGTTCTGACGGGATAAACGTTAATGCCCTCAATCACCGCTCCCTCAAAGGCGTTGGCGGCAGGCACAAAGAGATTTTTGATTCCCGTTTTCTTAGCCTCGATCGTCATAGGAAGAATACCGTTGACCGAACGCACCTCGCCTGATAAGCCGAGCTCTCCGAGAAAAGCGCAGTCGTCTGTATTAGCTTTGAGAATACCCGCGGCTTTCATTATGGCGACAAAAATCGGAAGGTCGTATAACGCCCCCTCCTTCTTAGTATCCGCGGGAGCGAGGTTAACCGTGATTCGCGATACGGGAAACTCAAAGCCCGAGTTACAAAAGGCGTCGCGAACTCTGTCACGGCTTTCCTTGACAGCCGTGTCGGGAAGTCCGACGATCTCAAACGCCGCCATTCCGCGTGATACAGAAGCCTCAACCTCAACAGGATAACTGTCTATTCCGAACAGTCCGAAGCTGTTACATTTAAATACCATATCTCTCCCCACCTATCTGTGAAATTATTATAGCATACATATGTTCGCTCACGCAATAGTTTTATTCAAAAAACCGCGCCGATTTGACATAAAAGTAATAATAATGTATTATATTAGTATAATAAACTGAGAAAGAGGGTGTACAAATGAGCGGTACAAACTACGGAAATCTTGACGATTCGGTTCTTGCCGGACTGACTAAAAAGGGCGACGGAAAAGCCTTTGAGGAAATCACGATAAGATACATCAAGCTCATTTACTCGCTTGCCTCGGATTATAAAATTGACGGCTATGACATACAGGATTTAGCTCAGGAGGGAATGCTCGCATTCCTCATAGCGTGCAACAGCTATGACGAAAACAGCGGTGCTTCCTTTAAAAACTACTCGGTCAAATGCGCTAAAAACCGCTTCAGCGATTTGATAAAAAAGGCTAACGCCAAGAGCGCTGTACCTGACTCTCAGAAGGTGTCGATCGACGCGCTCTCGGGTAAGACCGATGAACAGCAGAATGTTGAGGATCACGTACTCGAACGAGAATACCTAAAGACGTTTTTGCAGCACCTCACCTCTATGCTCACCGCAGATGAACGCAGGGTATTCAATATGTACGCCGAGGGCTATTCCTACAAGGAAATCGCCGAACAGCTTGAAACTACGCCTAAGAAAATAGACAACATACTTCAAAAAATAAAAAGAAAATTCAGAAAATAACGGCTGCCGCTTATGCGACAGCCGTTGGCTTTTATTCCTCGGTATCTTCGGCTTCAACCGTATAGACAAAGGTTCCGTCCATAACAGCCTCGAAGTCCTTACTGTGCATCTTCTCATGCTTGATAAGATAACCCGCTACCTCGTGGAGCTTGTCAATCTTGGAGTTGAGAATACTCTCAGCCTGCTTGTAGGCTCTGTTGACAATATCGAGCACAACCTTGTCGATCTTAGCGGCTGTTTCCTCTGAATAATCCTTGACGTGACCCATATCGCGTCCGAGGAATACTTCTCCGCTCTGCTGACCGTAAGCGATAGGTCCGAGTTCGGAGGTCATACCGTACTTGGTTACCATACCGCGAGCGGTCTTGGTTGCCTTTTCGATATCGTTTGAAGCGCCTGTTGAAATGTCGTCGAGAATGAGCGCCTCGGCAACTCGTCCGCCGAGAGCTACTACGATATCCTCAAACATCTCATTTCTTGACATATATGATTTATCCTCAGTCGGCAGAGGCATTGTATAGCCGCCTGCCATACCGCGCGGAATAATTGAAATCTCGTGAACGGGATCCTGAGTTTCACACTCGTGGAAAAGAATCGCGTGACCCGCCTCGTGATAAGCGGTGAGCTTCTTTTCCTTGTCGCTCATAACCTTGCTCTTCTTCTCTGTGCCCGCTACAACCTTGATCGTAGCGTCCTCGATTTCTTTCATCGTGATAGCCTTTTTATCGGCTCTCGCGGCGAGAAGCGCGGCTTCATTGAGAAGGTTCTCAAGATCGGCGCCTGTGAAGCCCGCAGTGGTCTTGGCTATGGTTCTGAGGTTTACGTCAGGCGCGAGAGGCTTCTTGCGCGCGTGAACCTTGAGGATAGCCTCACGGCCGTTGATGTCGGGGTAGCTTAC
>CACYDB010000132.1 GCA_902773035.1 uncultured Ruminococcus sp.
ACTGCTCTATAATATGACGCTCGACAAGTATACCACGGAGTTTAACAAGATGTACTTATGTCTCGGCGGCAGGGAGAGCGAGTTTCCGTACAAAAAATGGAAGCTGCTCAAGAAAGAGTTGCAGAATAACGGTATGACGTACGGTTATTACGCGCTGGACAGCGGAAATATCACGCTCACGGCGACGGTTGACGAAAAGAGCTTGTATATCGTAAACCTCGGGTGCGGAACTACCGCGGATAAATTCAACCGCAGTAAGAATTTTCAGCAGAAGGTTATGACGGTCTGCGGAACAGTTGCGGCTGTCGCAGGAGGTTACAAGGCTGACGACGTGAAATTCTTCGGAAATCTCTTTGTCGATACGCTTGAAAGCGCCGATCACTGCTTCTGGTATAAGGACAGCATTTATCTTTACAGCGGCGAGAAGGACATCAGCGGTAAAACTTCCATGCTGTTTCGGACTATTCCCGCGACGAGCGATATTGAGGCGGAGTGGAATCTGGTTGATTATAAGGGATATTGGCTGGGAAACTAAAAAATTTTCCCGAAACGCTATATAAATTGAAAGGAGCGATTCTATGAAAACTTTGAAAAAAACTATGGGCGTTATGCTGGCGGCGCTTATGCTTTTGAGCGTGGTTACATTGGTTCAGTTCAGCGCCGCGACGGCTCAGGAGATTATCGACGCTGTTGATATTACGGGTATGATCGAACCGAAGGTGGGGGAGAAGCCTGTTTTATCGGTTGACGAGAATGAGAAATTCACGGTCGAAAGCGTTTACTTTACCAATAAAACCGATCGACTTGAGGTTAAGGAAAGCGATACCTTTAAGGTCGGAAAGGTTTATACGGGCGGCGCGCTCATCACAGCTAAAGAGAATTACCGCTTTAAGACTACCGACTCGGGAGCCTGCGGAGTGGTCGCGACCGTCAACGGTAAGGCGGCTGCGGCGAATGTGGTTTATAATGAGGATCCCGCGACTAAAATAGCGGTTATATTTGAATTCCCCGCGCTTGAGGACAGCGTGGAAAATAAGAATATCACCGAGCTCAATATCACGGGAATCAAGGCGCCTAAGGTGGACGAGGAAATATATATGAGAGCTGATAACGGTACGGGCTACAGCGTTGAGAGCGTCGGATGGTATAATAAGACCGACGGATATTTCCTGCTTGAAAAGGATAAGTTCTCGGCTGACAAGGTTTACACCGCGAGAATCAAGGTCAAGGCTGTAGACGGCTATGTGTTTGATAATCCCACGGCGACGGTTAACGGATTTTCGGCGAAGGTCAGCGCGATCGACGGCTACAAGCCCGCGGAGTATCTGCTGATTACGTATGATTTTAAGGACACCGTAATTCAAACGCCTGTTGAAACAGACTCTACAGAGCCTTCAACTCAGGAGCCGACTGAAACTGTTACGGTTGAACAGCCTACTACCGAGCCCGTGACCGAGCCTGAACCCACTCAGCCTGTCACTACTCAGCCTGCGACTGTGGCTCCGACGGAAGCTGTTGAGCCGACTGAGCCTGCGACTACAGAACCCGCGACTACACAGCCTGTGACTGACGCTCCGACAGAGGCTGTCAAGCCCACTCAGCCCGCGACTAAGCTGCCTGTGATCGACGCGGCTCCGGCAAGGGTTTCGGCGAAGAAGGCTAATCCGATCAAGGTTACGGTTAAAACAAAGACAGTAAAGCTCAAAAAGCTAAAGAAAAAAGATCAGAAGATTTCCGCGATCACGGTCAAGAACGCCAAGGGTAAGGTAAGCTATAAGATCACGGGCGTTCAGAAGAAAATCGGAAAGCTCGTAAAGATCAACTCAAAGGGTGTTATCACCTTTAAAAAGTGGAAAGCCGCGAAGAAGGGTACGTATAAGATTAGCGTTAAGGTAAGCGCCAAGGGTAATTCGGCGTTTAAGGGCGCTGAAAAGACGGTAACGGTAAAGATTAAGGTTAAGTGATTTTTTTATTTCGAGTAGATATGGTTACATTATTATAAAAGAGTATCACCCGACGGTATTCTTGTAACGAGGAAATACCGTCGGGTTGATTATTAAAAAGACATTTGATAGAGCGAGCATTATAATGTGGACCCTCTTCCGACTCGCCTGCGGCGAGCCACCTTCCCCCGAGGGAAGGCTCGTTGAATCTTTGTCAAACGTTCAAAAATCCCGACGGAGTAAAACCGTCGGGATTTGCTATATATAAATGTATAGAGTTTTAATTACCAGAAGCTCTTGACTTCCTTGTCTTTTATGATTTGGTCGGGCTGGTTGCAGAGCTGTTCGATATAGCTGCGGTAGACTGTGCCGATCGCCTTGCCGTTGAGATATGCCGCGTAGGCGTTTCCGCTCTTGCGGAAGGTAAGTGTGTCTGCCTTACGGCTCTTGGAGTAGGTGTACTTGATCGTGAGCTTCGGCGTACCGCCCGCGTTGACTTTAGCTTCCTCGTATTTGAGCATTGAGGCGTTGTCGAAGAAGGTCTGGAAGTAGCCCTGGTCGAGCTCCTTGCCCTTATACTTCGCGACTGTCTCGGTGGACTCGGTCTCTTCGCCCTTATCGTCGGTCGTCTTGCTGACTGTGGTCTTTACGTCAAAGTCGGTCGTCTTGCCGTCCGCGGTGACTGACATCTTTGAAAGTCCGCTGAGGTTGGCGTTGAGGACGTATTTTGAGGTCAGCTTTTCGCGCGACGTCTTTACCCACGGGATAGAGGCGGAGGCTATCTTGTAGACGATGTTGCCCTCGGTTTCCATAAGGAAGCACTTGCCCTTGCTGTCGGGCTTGCTCGCGATAAGGTCAACGATGATGTCGGGATAGACAGCCTTGATGTGAGCCTTGGGGGATGACAGTCCGAGCTTTTTGAGCTGTTCAGAGTCGGGATTGACCGCCTCGACGCTCTCGGCGTAGAGTCCGCGGATCGCGCCTGTTACCTGAGAGGCCTCGTTGTCGTCGGCGAATTTGCCGTCGTCGAGGACGTAGGTGTTCTGGACGCAGTCCTTTTCCTTGTTCTGACTGATAGAGATGTCGTTGAGCTTGAGGCTCTTGAACTCGCCGCTGCTTTCGTCGCTCGCGGAGTTGTTGATCGTGAGGCTTATGAGGTCTGTGATTTTGAAGGAGAAGGGCTTTACGGCGTCCTTTTCACAGAGGTAGACCTCCTTGCCTGAGCCGAACATAACGTAGGTACCGAGGTTCTGCGGAGCGTCGTTGCCGATCTTGAAGGTGGCGGTGGTGCCGTCGCTGAAATAAACCTTGGCTTCCGCCTTGGGAGAGTCAAGTCCGTAGTCCGCGAGGTGATCTGAGGCGTCGGCGTCGGAGACGGATTTGAACTCGAGGTTTGAGCAGGCGTTGGCGACCTCGTCGGGCGCGCCTGTCTGGAGCTCGAGCGTTTCAAAACCTACTATGGTGTACTCGGTTTCGCCTGTTTCCTCGGTCGTTTCGCCTGTTTTGGGATCGGTTTCCTTAGTTTTGGTCTTTTTGGTGTTGGCGTTGATAGTCAGGTTGCCGCCTGAGTTTTTGAGCTCCATCTTTGTGATGTCGGCGGGAACCTTGCTGAAAAAGCTGCCTGAGCCGTTTACCTTTATCTTGCCGTTTTTGTCGGTCTTGACCTCAGCCTGCCACTCCTTGTTGCTGTTGACGCCTGTCTTGACGCTGGTGCCGTCGCTTAATTTGTCGGTGATCTCGTTGTTCTGGGGCAGGAAAATCAGCAGGCATACCACGCCGCCGAGTACAAGCGCCGCTATGAGCGAGATTATCAGCGCTTTGGCGCCTGATTTTTTCTTTTTGGCGGGCTTTGCGGATGAGGTCGGGGTTTCAAATTTATCGAGGAGATTATCGGTTTCGTTTTCTATGATAATCTCGGGTTCCTTGTTTTCCATTATTTATTCCTCCTGCGGATGTAGAGAATGAGTCCGACTATGAGCACTCCGAGCGGAATCAGGACGATGAAGATGAGTCCTACCGCGACGGTTGTTGAGGAATTGGTTACGCCGAGCTCGCCGCCGTCGATTGCCGCGGAGTTGATCGTAACGCCCATATCCTCTCTGCCCGAGACGGTGTTGCAGAAGTTTACGAGGTAGTTTGCGTTGTTGTAGGAGGTGGTGGAAACGAAGGTCTTTGAGAACATATAGGGTGAGCCGAATACGGCGATTTTTGCCGCCTTGGCGTCGTCGGGTGAGGACTTGGAGCCCAGCGCCGCGAGGTTGATGCCGTCGGCTGTCATATATTTCTCGAGGTCTTCTCCGCTTTCGATCTTTGATGTGTCAACGTTGAAGGGGAGCATACCTACAGACTGGGTGAGGTTGAGAAGTGAGGTCGCCTTGCTCTCGTCCTTGATCACGACGTTGCGTGAGTTGTAGACGATCGTGGGGATCGAGGCGTTTTTGAGAGTTGAGGTGTAGTCGGTGTTGTTGTACTCAGCGAGGAACATATAGACGCTCTGGAGGTAGTAGTTGTTGTTTGTGCAGAAGCAGAGTCCGTCGCTGACCTCGAGTCCGTACTCTCTGAGCAGCGCGTCGAGGTTGGGAGTTTCGGTGTGGACGTCCATAGGCATATAGATAAGAGTCTTGCCGTTTTCACCGTCGTTGTCGAGCCATTTTTCGAGCTTGTCAACGGCTTTTTCGCTTAAATCAACGGTGGGGGCAAAGAGGACTGCGATTTTAGCGTCCTTGTGTAAATCCTTTGTGGTGAGGTTGACGTCCTTTACGTCATAGGCGTTCTGCTTGAGCAGAGCCTTCATAGCGGAGTAGGATTCCTCCTCCTCGCCTGAGCCTGTAATGAAGTCTACGCCGACCTTGTCGCCTGTTGTGACGTCGAGCATACCCGTGACGACAGCCTGCTCGATTTTGGTTGCGGTGTAGGCGTAGTAGCCGTAGTAGGAGAAGGTTTCCTCGTCGTAGGTGAAGCAGTCGGTGAGGGAGAGGGCGGTGTATTTTTCGCCCGCGTCAACGACTATAAGGTTGTTGGCGTCCTTGGAGTTCCAGTCGATATTCTCATACTTGCCCGTAAAGGTCGGATTTGTGGTGAGGTCGATGAACTTGAGCGTTACATGAGAGCTTGCCGCCGCCATTTTGTGCAGGAGCTTGTCAGCCTGTACGAAATACTGCGCGCCCGAGTAGGCGTTCATTCCGCTCTTGAAGGTGTTCTCTGAGGTGAGGACGTAGAGAGTGATGTCCTTGTCGAGCTGCTTTAGGTAGGTTTCCGTATCCTTCTGGAGCTGGTAGGTTCCCGAGGCTGTCATATCGAACTGGAGGTTCGGGAAGCGCTCTACAAGCAGGTGAGAAGCAAAGTTGATAAGTACGATTATCGCGATGAATACGGCGAGGATAGCTACCGCGAGGGAGCCCTTCTTAGCCTTTCTGGATTTGAGGAGGCGTTTGATTTTGTTCTCCTTTTTGGAGGCTTTTGTTTCTGAAATGACTTCTTTGTTATTCATTTTTTACCTCCTTAGCTCCAGCGTTTTTTCTCGAACACGCGGATCGTGAAGAATACAAAGAGCGCGATTACGCTCAGGAAGAACACAACTCCCGTGAGGTCGAGCATACCGTATGTGAAGTTTGAGTAATAAGCGGTGAAGGAGATCGAGTTGAGAACGCTTGTTACCCAGTCAATGTTAATCATTGAGGAAATCGAGCTCATCATATAGGTGATGAGTCCGACCGCCATTCCGATTATGGCGGCGATGAGCTGGCTTTCGGTCAGGGCGCTGATGAATACGTCGATTGCGATAAGCGCTCCGCCGAGCAGCAGTAAGCCGATGACTGTGCAGATGATTACCGCCCAGTCGGCAGTGGTGAACATCATAATTACAAAGCCGTAGACAAAGAATATCATACAGCAAATCGCGTACAGAATGAACGCGCCGAGGAATTTGCCCATTACGATGTCAAAAAGGCTTGACGGAGAGGTGAGGAGAGCCTGATCTGTACGCTGACGTTTTTCCTCGCTGAAGGTTTTCATTGAGATGATCGGAGTGATGAAAACGATGATTACGAAGATGTTGGAGAAGGTGGGGGCGAGGGACGAGGTGTTGCCCATAAAGCAGGTGCCTACGAAGAACCATCCCGAAAAGCCGAAGAACATTGCCATTACAACGTAGGCGATCGCGGAGTTGAAGTAGGAGCTGAGCTCGCGTTTGAGTATAGCTTTCATTACCTTACACCTCCTGTTTTGTCCTTGGTCTGATCCTGAGATACGAGCTTGAGGAAGCTGTCCTCTAAGGTTTCGTTGCCGCTTTGCATATCGAGGATGATACACTCGGCGCGGGCGATAGCGCTGAATACGTCGCGGCGGATGTCTACGCCTGTCTGATATTCGACGAGATAACGCGAGGTGTTTTCGTCAAGATCGCGCTGTTTTTTGATTTTGAGAACGCCCGGGATTACTTTAAGGGCGTTGAGAACCGTGCCCTGAGCGCCCTCGATATCGAGACGCAGCTTCTGGTTGCCCGCTATCGCGGTTGAAAGCTCGCTCGCTTTGGTGTCGGCGACAAGCTTGCCGTTGGATATCACGATGATTCTGTCGCAGGTCGCTGAGATCTCGGAAAGCACGTGTGAGGAGAAGATCACGGTGTGCTTTTTGCCGAGGCTCTTGATAAGGTTACGGATCTCGATAATCTGCTGAGGGTCGAGTCCGACGGTGGGCTCGTCGAGAATGAGTACGGGCGGATTTCCGAGCAGCGCCTGAGCGAAGCCTACGCGCTGGCGGTAGCCCTTGGATAAATGCTTGATGATCCTGCCGCTGACGTCGGAAATTTTGACGAGACGCATTACCTCGTCGATGTGCTCCTTCTTGGGCAGTTTTACTTTTTTGAGGTCAAACATAAACTCAAGATACTTCTTTACGGTCATTTCGACGTAAAGAGGGGGTATCTCGGGAAGATAGCCGATTGAGCTTTTTACTTTCTTGGGATTTTCGAGCACCTCGTAGCCGTCAACTGTGATCGTGCCTGCGGTGGAGCTGATGTAACCCGTTATCATATTCATAGTTGTTGATTTTCCCGCGCCGTTAGGTCCGAGAAAACCGAGGATCTCACCTTCGCCGACGGTAAAGCTGATGTCGTCTACGACGGTCATATTACCGTAGCGCTTGGTAAGGTTTTTAACCTCAACCACAAAAATCACTCCTTTTCTGATTTTAGACTTAATCATTATACTACAAAAGCGGGCGTTTGTGGGGATTTTCAGAAAAATTTCAGATAAATTTCACATTTGGCGGAATAATAAGTTAAAACAGGGAGATAATAGGCGGTAGATATTACTTTCGGAGGTTGCTATGCAATATGTTGCGGCGTTCGCGGTAGGCGGACTTATCTGCGTTATCGGGCAGATACTTATTGACAAGACCTCGCTCACGCCCGCGAGAATTTTGACGGGCTTTGTGGTTGCGGGAGTTTTGCTTACAGCCGCGGGACTCTACAAGCCGCTTGTGGATTTTGCGGGGGCGGGAGCTACCGTGCCGATTTCAGGCTTCGGGTACCTTATGGCAGAGGGCGTGAAGAAGGCAGTGGATACGGACGGCGTTCTCGGGATCATAAGCGGAGGGCTTGAATCCTGCGCGGCAGGAGTCGCGGCGGCGATCATTTTCTCGTTTATCGCGGCGATGATTTCGCGGCCTGACGGGAAATAGGGTTGATTAATGGCGGTAGCGGGTATATAATGAGGGTATGTTTAAGCTCAGACGTTTTTTGAAGGATTACAAGCCGCAGCTTATTATCGGCCCGCTGTGCAAGCTTTTTGAGGCGGTGCTGGAGCTGTTTGTTCCGCTTGTAATGGCTCAGATAATCGACAACGGTATAATTAAAGGCGACGCTTCCTATGTGTATAAAATGGGAGGCGCGCTTGTTGTGCTCGGAGTTCTGGGACTTTCGTCGGCGCTGGTGTGTCAGTATATGGCGTCGTACACCTCGCAGGGAGCGGGGACTAAGATTCGCGCGGCGCTTTTTGAGCATATCGGGACGCTCTCGCACAGGGAGCTTGACAGGCTGACTACGCCCGCGCTGATTACGCGTATGACCTCGGATATAAACTACGTTCAGGCGAATATCGCGATGACTATGCGGCTTTTGCTGAGAGCGCCGTTTCTGATTATCGGCGCGCTTGTTATGTCGTGCTTTATCGACTTGCAGATTTCGCTGATATTCTTCGGCGCGACGGCGGTTATCGGACTGATTTTATGGCTCGTTATGAGGGGCTCGCTTCCGTTTTACAAGAAAATTCAGGCGGGGCTCGACAGATTGTCGCTGCTCGCGAGGGAGAATCTCGGCGGCAACAGGGTTATCCGCGCGTTCTCTAAGCAGAGGGCTCAGAGAGACGCCTTTGACGATGAGGCTAAAAGGCTTGAGAAAACGACTGTCAGAGTCGGAAGGCTTTCGGCTCTGCTCAACCCCGCGACCTATGCGGTTACATACATCGCGGTAATATTGATTTTGTGGTTCGGCGGGCAAAAGGTCGGCGGCGGAGAGCTGCTTTCGGGCGATATTGTCGCGCTGACGAGCTATATGACGCAGATACTTCTCGCTATGATTGTGCTCGCGAATCTTGTCGTCCTGCTTTCAAAGGGCAGCGCCGGAGCCGCGAGAATCAATGAGGTGTTTGAAACCGAGCCGAGCGTTAAGGAGCTTTCAACGGTTGAGGTCAAGCCTGTTGAAAACGCTCCTAAGGTTGAGTTTAAGAACGTTGATTTTTCCTACGGCGACGGCGACAGCGAGCTGCAGGGAATCAGCTTTAAGATCGAAAAGAATACGACCGCGGGAATAATCGGCACTACGGGCTCGGGAAAGAGTACGCTGCTGAGCCTGATTATGCGGTATTATGATACGACTGACGGCACTGTTGAGGTTGACGGCGTTGACGTTAAAGAATATCCCTTTGAACAGCTCAGAGGGAAAATCGCCGTTGTTCCGCAGAAGGCGGTGCTGTTCAGCGGAACTGTGCGCTCGAATATGAAATGGCAGAAGCCTGACGCGAGTGACGACGAGATATGGAAGGCTCTGAAAACGGCTCAGGCGGATAAGTTTATTGACAGGCTTGATATGAGCGTGGCTCAGGGCGGTATGAACTTCTCGGGCGGTCAGCGACAGAGGCTGTGTATCGCGAGAGCGTTAGTCGGCGAGCCTGAGTTGATCATACTCGACGACAGCTTCTCGGCGCTCGATTTCGCGACTGAAAAGGCTCTGAGGTCGGAGCTTATGAAGAAAAAGGCGACCTTCATTATTGTTACGCAGAGGTGCTCGACGATTATGGGCGCCGATAAGATCCTGGTGCTTGAGGACGGATGTCTTGTAGGAGAGGGAACTCACGGGGAGCTTTATGAGAGCAATCCTACCTACCGCGAGATATGCCGTACTCAGTTGAAGGAGGCGGCGAGATGAAGAATGCGTTAAAGATTCTGAAATATACTAAGCCGCATTTTCCGTGGCTGATACCCGCGGTAATCTGCGCGCTTGTCAGCGTTTCGCTTACATTATATATACCCGTGCTCGTCGGTGAGGCGATCGACTCTATGCTCGGCATGGGCAAGGTCGATATGGCTCAGATCGGCGCGGTGGTTCTGAAAATCGGAATCTGCCTCGGGATAATCGTTGTTTTCCAGTGGCTTATGACTCAGAGCGCCAATGTCGTCTCGGCGCGGACGGCGAGGGATATGCGTTCGGATATATTTAAGAAGTTCAACGAGGTAGAGCTGTCGTATATCGACAGCCATCCGCACGGCGATCTGATAAGCAGAATAATCAACGACGTTGACGCGGTCAGCGACGGACTTACGCAGGTCATCCTGCAGTTTTTGTCGGGAATCGTGACGATTATAGGCACGCTGGTGTTTATGCTTTCCATTAATATATGGATCGCGCTTGTGGTCGTGGTGCTGACGCCGCTGTCGGTACTGGTCGCCGCGGTCATAGGCAGAATGTGCGCGCGATCCTTCAGGGAACAGCAGGAGTTGCAGGGCGAAATCAGCTCCTACGTCGAGGAGATGGTCGGCAACCAGAAGGTTGTCAAGGCGTTCGCCTATGAGAGCAG
>CACYDB010000133.1 GCA_902773035.1 uncultured Ruminococcus sp.
GATATCAAGACCACCGCGGCGAAGGATAACCTCTGCGTAAGCGAGAGAAGCGTCAAGGACAGCGCGACAGGCGTTATCGTCTACACCTCAAAGGTAAACAAGGCGAATGTTTCGGGACAGTATCAGTTCCTGTTCGCGCCGTACTTTACGGGTATCGAGCGCTTCAAGGACTTCACGTTCTACTTCTACACCTTCATCGTTGACAACAACAACGTTGTCACCGTCAGCGATACGCCGGTCACGTTCTCAATGCCGACGTTATTAAGATAACAAATTAAGGAGCCGTCACAGTGACGGCTCCTGTTTTTAAGAGTATATAAGAAGGGCAGACGCGTTATGTCTGCCCTTAGTTTTATTCCGATACGACGGTAAATTCAATTTTGTCGCCGTTTTTGATTCCCACGCGGACGTTCTTGTCGTACTGTCCCTCGCGGATATAGTTGTTGAGCACCGCGGACGTCAGCGGCTTGGCGGGGTAGTAGATCGCCTTCTGAATCTCCGTCCAGTGACCTGACTGGGTGATGTAAAGGTCGTTGGTCTTGGCGAAGAAGTAGAATACTTCCTTGATACCGTCCTCAAAGCGCTTTATTCCGATATAGCGCAGGTAACGGGTGTTGATGTATTCGTCAATGTTAACATCGTCGCCGTCGTACTCGTCGTTACGCTTGAAGAGAAGTATATCGTCTCCGCGGACGAGAAACAGTCTTTTTTCCTGAATAAATTCCATAAAATTCCCTCTTTGCAGTCGCCCGTTCATCGCGGGCATATAAATCAGCTTAATAACATTATAGTCGAAAACGCGAGAAAATCAACACATTTTTTACAATTTAGTGAAAAATAATTTAATCAGGCTGAGATTACCCTGAACGGAATGTTTCGGGCGAAGGAGGTTCCGTCGGAGAAGTATATCCTGAAACGGATCGTGACCTCGTCGTCGGAGGGAGCCTTGGCGGTTACGGTGCCCTTTTTGTCAACCGTGATGTTGGACGGGTTGAGCGAGCGGTACGCGATTTTGTACTGCGAGGGCTTGAACGAGGAGCTCGTCCAGTCGTTGTTTATGAGGGTGGTGGTTATCAGGTTTCTGACCTTGATTTTCTGACCAACCTCGAGGGTGGTGTCGAGTCCGCTGTTCTTGACGATGTTGTTGTCGTAGATTCTCATATTCTGGCGCGCGACGTAGCTCATCTTGGCGTTCTTTACCTTGATTTTGATTTTACCGAGGAGGCGCTTATTCTTTTTGCCCGGCTGCTTTTCGTAGACCTCGGCAGTGGTTGTGCCCTTGCCTGTCGAGTAGATAAAGTCGGTCTTGGCTTTCTCTCCGCGGACAAAGTCGGACTTCTCGCGGATCTTGTCGGCAACCTTGAGGTTTACGATTTCCGCCGAGTATGTCGCCTTGTACTTAACGTCGTTGATTACGCGCGTAAGGAAGATGTGCGAGTTGAGCATATAGACGCTGGAGCCGTGCTTGTTGTAGCGCAGGGTGACTGTCTTGTAATCGGGGTTGATGGAGGATTTGATATTCCTTACGTTGATAGTGAACCTGCCCACGAGCACGCCTGTATCTCCGAGGTAGACCTTGACCTTTGAGCTGCCCTTTTTGTAGCCCTTGAAGGTGTAGGTCGCCTTGTTGCCGTCAACTTCGGCGCGGGCTCTGAACCTTACGAGCTTCTTATTGTCGGGCTTGAAGCGCAGGAAGGTGGAATACGGGTTGGTAACGGTGAGCTGCTTCTTTGTCTTAGGGTTCACGCTGATGTCCTCGAGCTCGAGCTTTTCGAGCGGAGTGACCTTTACCTTGTAGCGCTTGACCTTGATGTTCTCGCCGTTCTGCTTGTAGTAGATGATTACGGACGGAGTTTTCTTGGCTGTTCTCCTGACGGAGTCGATTTGAAGCTCGGCTTTTTTGCCTAAGTCGGTAAAGCGTACCCTGATGTTGCCCTTGTTGTTCTTAACGGCGTAAAGGTAGGTGCGCTTGGCTGACTTGTTGAGCTTGAAAACCTTGGTTGTGCGCGAGCTCATAGTGACCGATTTGGTCGTATAATCGACGGCGGCTGACTGAACGCAGAATACCGTCGCCGCTATGATAAACGCGATCGTTATGCTGAGCAGAGATTGTACTTTCTTTTTCATAATGACTCTCCTTGCCGAATAACTGTTGAAATTGCGTATGATTAATTACAGTATAACATATTGAAAATATTTTGCAAGTATTGCGGAAAATCAGGCTTAGGAGTATAATAAAGGTATAAAAACGAGGTGATTTGATGACAGTTCTGGTGACGGGTTCGTCGAGAGGAATAGGCGCGGCTATCGCGCGGGCGTTCGCCGAGAAAAAATACACTGTAGCGATAAATTACAATAAGAATAAAGAGTCTGCCGGGAAGCTCGCGAATGAGCTTTCGGAGAGCTTCGGGATACGCTGCGCGGCGTTTTACGGCGACGTGAGCGACAGCGCGTCTGTCAGGAAAATGTTTGAGCAAATCAGAGCCGAGCTCGGCGAGGTTGACGCGCTTGTAAACAACGCTGGGATATCGTCGCAGAGATTGTTTACGGATATTACGGACGAGGAGTGGCGACAGACGCTCTCGACAAATCTTGACGGAGCGTTCTACTGCTCGCGTGAGGCACTGCCGCATATGATAAGGCAGAAGTCGGGAGTTATCGTCAACGTCAGCTCAATGTGGGGCGAGGTTGGAGCCTCGTGCGAGGTTCACTACAGCGCCGCGAAGGCGGGACTTATCGGACTGACAAAGGCGCTGGCTAAGGAGGTCGCGCCGTCGGGAGTCAGGGTAAACTGCGTAGCTCCCGGGGTGATTATGACCGATATGATGAAAAGCTTTGACGAGCGGACTGTCGAGGAGCTCAGGCTTGAAACTCCGCTTGAAAAACTCGGAACGCCTGAGAATGTCGCCGCGGCGGTACTTTTCCTCGCGGGAGACGACTCATCCTTTATCACGGGACAGATACTCGGGGTAAACGGCGGAATGGTCATCTGATCGCAGGGGGAATTATCGTCATTTTACGATCAGATCGTTTAAATCCTTTTTGCAAAATGCCCGACAGTATCGAACCTGATACCGTCGGGCAATTAAATTATTTTTAATTATTTAAGCTTTTGCCCGAGAGCGATTATTACTCGTCAGCCTTCTTGGGCTCCGCCTTTGTAGCGGGAGCTTTTTTAACGGGAGCCTTCTTAGCCGCGGGAGCCTTAGCAGCGGGCTTCTTTGTAGCCGCGTCCTTGGCGGGAGCCTTTGCCTCTACCTTATCGGCTTCCTTTACGGGAGCCGCGGGTGCAGCGTCGGACTTCTTAGCCGCCTTGGTTATCTTCTTAGCCGCGGGCTTTTTGATCTCTGTCTTTTTGACATTCTTTTTCTTGGGAGCAGGATCGGGCTTGGGCATTGTGTGGTTGTACTCAAAGGCAATCATAGCGAGCGGAGGAACGTCTACTACGATACTCTGCTTTTTGTAGTTCCAGGGAACTCTCTCAGCCTTCTTATCGGGCTGGGTGTAGTTGCCTGTACCGCCGAACTGTTCATCATCTGAGTTGAATACAGCCTTATAGTTGCCGAGGTTGGGAACGCCTACGCGATAACCCTCACGCGGTACGGGAGTGAAGTTGCAGATGCAGAGGATCGACTTCTTGCCGCTCTTTGTCTTACGGACAAGGCTGACGATCGAGCTTGAAGCGTCGTCGCAGCTCATCCACTCGAAGCCCTCGGGATTGAAGTCCTGCTCGTACATAGCGGGGTTAGAGGTGTAGAAGTGCTGCAGAGCGCGGAAATACTTCTGCATATTGGCGTTGTTCTCATTGTCGTCGATGAGGAACCACTGCAGACCTACCTCTGCGTTCCACTCGTCGTACTGGGCGAAATCCTGTCCCATAAAGAGAAGCTTTTTGCCCGGGTGTGAATACATAAAGCCGTAAGCGACGCGGAGGTTAGCGAACTTCTGCCAGTCGTCGCCGGGCATTTTATTGATCATTGAGCACTTTCCGTAAACGACCTCGTCGTGAGAAAGTACCTGGATGAATTTTTCGGTGTAAGCGTAAATCATTGAGAATGTGAGCTTGCCGTGCTCGTACTGACGGTAAACGGGATCCTTGGAGATATACTCGAGGAAGTCGTTCATCCAGCCCATATTCCACTTGAGCGCGAAGCCGAGACCGTCGTGCTTAACGTCCTTGGTTACGCCTGCCCACGCGGTACTCTCCTCGGCGATTACGAGCGTGCCGGGAGCGTACTGATTTACCATAGAGTTGAGGTGCTTGAAGAACTCAAC
>CACYDB010000134.1 GCA_902773035.1 uncultured Ruminococcus sp.
CGGCACCTGATCCTGTCGCCGTAGGAAAGATTCGGATTCTTTTCGGATATAAGCAGAGCGCTCAAATCGCAGTCCTCGCCGTCGATTTTATCAACATTGATTTCAAAATAAACCTGTCCGAACTTTTCCACGGGAATCTCTGTTATCGTTGCGGTGACATCAGCCCTGATCTTGTCGTATTTTTCATACGAATTAAAGAATGAGGCGGAAAAGATATTGAAATAAATCACGGATAAAACCGCCGCAACGGCAACACACAGGAATACGGAGCGGTAAATACGCGCGCGCTTTACAAGGAGCGCGAAAGGTACAATAAGAACAGCGGCGCAGAGGATAGCGACCGCGCCGTAAAAGCCAAAATAATAGACGACCGAAAACGCGGCAAGCATCGTTAAGCCTACATACGCAAACAGTCGTCTGGTCATTTTTCTTCTCCTTTTTTCCGTAGAAACGGCAAAATCAAAATATTATTGCAATTAAAAAACTTCAAACCTCGTAAGATAATACGGAAGCGTTTCTTCCGTTAACTTAAACCCTTATTCAAAAACAAAAAGGGCGCTAATCGCGCCCTTAATCCTGGAGCGGATGACGAGGCTCGAACTCGCTACCTCCACCTTGGCAAGGTGGCGCTCTACCAGATGAGCTACATCCGCATATTTGGTTTTAATAATGGTGCCTCCGGGCGGAATCGAACCACCGACACGGGGATTTTCAGTCCCCTGCTCTACCAACTGAGCTACAGAGGCACATTATGGCGACCCGGAACGGGCTCGAACCGTCGACCTCTAGCGTGACAGGCTAGCGTTCTAACCAGCTGAACTACCGGGCCGTATAAAAGCTGAGAATCAGCTTTTAAAAAAAGTGGTGGGAACAATAGGGCTCGAACCTATGACCCCCTGCTTGTAAGGCAGATGCTCTCCCAGCTGAGCTATGCTCCCACATTGTCGCCGTAATGCCGACGACTTATATATAATACTACACTAAGGCAAAAAAGTCAATACCTTTATCAAAAAAACTTTAACTTTTTTTACCGCGCTTTTTTATAATGCTTTCTATGTCGTCAGCTGTGAAATCATAGGTTTTTTTGCAGAACTGACAATTTACGCGGCAAACTCCGCTTTCATCGGGAAGCCCTCTGAGCTCGCCCTCGGGAAGTCCCGCGAAATAATTGTCGAGCTTTTCTCTCGAACAGGAGCAGACGTAGTTGATCGGACTTTCGTCGAGCACCTCAACCTCGAATCCGTCGAGCGCCTGTTTGCAAATGTCGATAATCGACAAGCCCTTGGCGAGCATCGTAGTAACGGGCTCGAGCTTTGACAGATTCTCCTCGATTTTATCAATGGTGCTGTCGTCGGCGCCGGGTAAAAGCTGAATCAGAAATCCTCCCGCGAGCAGTACGCTCGCGTCCTCTTTATCAACCAGAACGCCGAGACCGCAGACTGTCGGGATCTGCTCCGAGGTCGCGTAGTAGTTTGTAATATCCTCGGCGATCTCTCCGCTGACAAGCGGCACCTGTCCGACATAGGGCTCACCCTGGCCGTAGTCGCGGATAACGCCCAGAGTACCGCTCCTGCCCACTCCTGCCGCAACGTTGATTTTGCCGTTGTTATAATACTCGGTCGCGCAGTCGGGATTGGTGACATATCCCCTGACGTTGCCGTCAGAGTCGCCGACTACAAATACCGATCCCAGAGGTCCGTCACCCTTCACGCTGAGATTGATTGTCGCCTTACTCTGCTTTAAATTCGCGCCCATAAGAGAGCCCGCGCAGAGAAGTCGTCCCAGCGCCGCAGTAGCGACGGGCGTTGTGTTATGAAGCCTCTGCGCCGTGAAAACAATATCCGACGCGTCAACGGCAGCCGCCATAACGGCTCCGTCCGAGGTTATACATCTGATTATTTTATCCATAAATTACCTTTCTTTTCTCGCAATATAAACCGCGCGCTGTGTATCGTCGCCTACACTCTCAAAGCTCATATCCGCGTAAACGGCTTCAAGCTCAAAGCCCGCTTTACCGAGCATATCTGAAAGCTCGCCCTCGGTATACGCCCGCTCGGAAAAATGCTCGTCCGCGCGAATATAGGATTCTCCCGACGGAATAAAAAACGTGAGGTCGATATCGACAATTTTATTTTCTTTTAAAGAATTTTGCCATACGCAGAACACATCATCCGTATCGTAGACAAATGTATTATCCGCGAGGATATTCTCGTGCTTATAGACCGTGTTGACGTCAAAGAGGAAGATCCCGCCCTTATTCATAAAGAGCGATACGCGCTCAAAGGTTTTCCCGACGTCATCTATATCCGTCATATGATTAAGGCTGTCAAGCGTACACAGGCAGGTGTCGATCGTTCCGTACAGATCGATGCTCTGCATTTTCTGACACAAAAAAAGAATACCGAGCTCCTCGTCAGCGGACTTCTCCTGAGCTACAGAGAGCATCTCGGGAGAGCCGTCGATTCCGTATATATCCACACCTCTCCTTTTCAGCGGGATCGTAAGATTACCCGTTCCGCAGGCGAGGTCAAGGGTAAGCCCGGGATTATGACCGTGCTTCTTCAAAGCCTTTAGTATGTAGTCCGCCCTCTTGTCATAATCGACGTTGAGGGTCAGACTGTCGTAGAAATCCGCGAAAACTCCGTAGGAGCTCATTTTTTGTCAACCTCTATGCCCATATTCGCGAACGCGAGCATATAGCCGTCGGTATCCTCGTTGAGAGAACGCTTAACGCGGCTGATCGTCGCCGTTGAAGCTCCTGTCTGCTTAACTATCTCACTGTAGACGGTTTTCTCGGTGAGCAGCTTTGCCACAACGATACGCTGTGACATAGCGTTGAGCTCGGGTTGTGTGCACAGATCCTCGAAGAACCTGTAGCAGTCCTCCTTGGTCTTGAGGGTAAGAATAGCGTCAAACAAAAAATCGGTCTGTTCGTTTTTAAGTTTAGAATTCATATGCTTCTCCTTTACTTTCACACGTTAAGTTGCTAAATCGTATAAACATTTTACCACACGAAAGTGCTTTTGTAAAGTAGAAGATTAATTTTTCTTAACGCAAAACCGCAAATCGCGACGGCGTTGCCCTAACCGTTTTTTATCCTGTCGAGCGCCGACTTTTCTATCCTGCTGACCTGAGCCTGAGAGATACCGATTTCCTCGGCGACCTCCATCTGAGTTTTGCCCTTGAAAAACCGCAGTCCGATTATCTTTTTCTCACGGTCGGAGAGCTTGCGGATATTATCCTTCATCGAGATTTCATCCACCCAGTCGGAGTCGTCGGTCATATCGCCTATCTGATCCATAACGTAGACAGTGTCGTTGCCGTCGGTAAACAGCGGCTCATAAAGCGACACGGGTTCCACAATAGCCTCCAGCGCGAGTACGACCGTATGCTTGGGCAGATCCATTTTCTCCGCGATCTCCTCAACCGTAGGCTCGCGGTCAAGCTTATTTGTCAGCTCCTCCTTGACCTGCATGGCGTGGTAGGCGGTATCGCGCATCGACCTTGACACTCTCACGGCGTTGTTATCGCGCAGATAACGCCTCACCTCGCCTATGATCATCGGCACGCCGTAGGTTGAAAATCTCACGTCCATATCGCAGTCAAAATGGTCAATCGCCTTGATAAGCCCGATCACGCCCACCTGAAACAAATCGTCGGGATTCTCTCCCCTGTTCTGAAAACGCTGAATAACCGACAGCACCAGCCTGAGATTGCCGTTGATCATCTTTTCTCTGGCGATCTTACGCTGCTTCGGAGTTCCGTTTTTAATCGTTTTAAGAAGCTCCTTCTTCTCCTTCTCGCTGAGGACTTTGAGCTCGGAGGTATTGACTCCGCAGATTTCGACCTTGTTATATTGCAATAAACCGCTCCCTTTACAGAATACTTCAAAGAAAGTATTCCCTGATGAGCGGCTGTTTACACA
>CACYDB010000135.1 GCA_902773035.1 uncultured Ruminococcus sp.
AACGCGGGAGGTTATTCTTTCCGATAACCTCAAAACAATCAAACCCACGCCGTTTGACAAAAGGCTGAAGAAAATCTCGATTTCAAGTAAAAATAAGTATTTTTCAACCTCTAAAAACTTGATTTATAACAAAAATAAAACCGAGCTGGTTTATTATCCTGTCGGCAGAAACGCCAAGAGCTTTACGATTCCAAAGACTGTAAAGATAATCCGACCTTACTCGTTTGTCGGTGTGAAAATCAACTCAATCACAATCCCGGGGAGCGTAAGGGAGATTAAATCCACCGGATTTTATGATTGTAAAATCAATAAGCTTATTATAAAGAACGGAGTTAAGAAATTAGCGGCTCATGCTTTTTGTGAAGGCACAATCGGCGGTAAGGTCGTTGTTCCCGACAGCGTGAAGAAATATGGCAGAAACGCTTTCTGCGGTGATATAAAATCCTTTACAGTTCCGAAATGCTTCAAAAAGGTTAAATATCACGAATTTAACATGATAAACAATATAAAAGAGATTATTATTCCGTCTTACGTAAAGTCAGTTCATAAGTTTGCCTTTGATTCATCTGACTATTTATCTCCCAAACCGATTGTAAAAGGCAAAAAAGGTACAGCCGCCGAAAAGTTTGCCAAGGCAAATAAGCTTAAATTTATCCCGATAGATATTTAATATTTTTCTCCTTTACTGTAAAAGAGGGTTGACCGATGCGGTCAACCCTCTTTAATACTATTCTAAATTTTCGGTGTGACTATCAGAATTCTTCCTTTACGTCGCGCATAAAGAGCTTTTCGAGCTCCTCGGTGATTGATTTGTTGTTAAAGAGCACGTTGTAAACGCCTGTGACGATCGGTAAATCAACATTGTATCTGTCGCCGAGGATTTTCAGAGCCTTTGAGGTCATAACGCCCTCAGCGAGCTTTTCAAATTTAATGCCCTGAGCGAGCTGCTCGCCGTATTTTCTGTTGTGGCTCCAAGGGGAGAATAGGGTAGCCTCGTAGTCGCCGAGGTGGCAAAGTCCGTAGGCGCTCATTTCGTTACCGCCGCAAGCCTTTATAAGTCTGCCGATTTCTCTTGTGCCTCGCGCCATCAGCGCGCCCTTGAGTGAAGTCATATTCAGTCCGTCAAGGAAGCCCGCGGCTATACCGACAACGTTCTTAGCCGCGGCGCCTATCTCATTTCCGATCAGGTCTGCGCCGATGTAGAAGCGGATAAGGTCAGAGGAAAACTCCCTGACGAGCATTCTCTTGACTTCCTCATTCTTGCTGTCTATTACCATACAGTTCGGGATACCTCTTACGTAGTCCTGCGGATGACCGGGACCTACCCATACTGCTACGGGAGTCTTTTCTATATCTACGAATTCCTCCATAACCTCAGAGAGCCGCTTGCCTGTCTTTACGTCAACGCCCTTCATACAGAGCACAAAGATTTTGCCGTCGAGGTTATATTTGCTGATTTCATTCATATAGTCGCGTAAATGCTGTGATGAAATCGAAATTATAATAACCTCGGCTCTGTCGATCGCGTATTCAAGGTCGCTTGTGACCTCGATTGAATCGGGGAAGGAGAGGTAGTCGTTTTTGTGGGTTGTATAAAGCTGCTGAAAATCAGGCGCGGACTCGATTCCGCGTGAAACGACCTCGTTGCCGATTTTGTCGAGATACCACGCGATACAGCTGCCCCAGCGTCCTGTGCCTAAAACTGAAATTTTCATATGTACTTCCTTTCGCAGTCGTAAATCAAGAATATAAAAATCCCGCCTGACCGTAAGCAATACTGAATAACCTGCCTACATAAAGACAGGTGGGCGCCGCCTTTTTGTTTCAGTACTCCCAACTTCCCGTATTACAGGGGAGGTCTGCACACCGCAAAAAGAGATAAGCTCCCGATTTAAGAGTTGTAGGGTTATTTTAATTGCATACACGCGTCAGGCAGGAAATATGCTGAATGACTAATCATAGAACATTGAATCGAACCTGTCCTCAAACAGTCTTGACAGCCTGCGTCTGAGGTCGTCGTCCTCAACCTCGGCGAGCTCCTCGCCGCTGTCTGAGTCAAAGGCTTCGAGTATAGTGTACTGTCCGCTGTCAAGAAGCATATCGGCGCCGTTCTCATATACGGGCATAAGCGCGTAGAAGCGGCGGTCGTCTTGTTCGATAATGTCCAGTATTTCAAAGTTGTGTTCCCGTCCGCTTTCATCCGTCAGGGTGATCAGGTCGGGAGAGATAGAGTCGTTCATAATTTTCTCCTGTTTTCTTTATTTAATTTTACAACAGAAATTCTCTTACGTCAAGCGTTTATTTTGTCGATTTTTCATTAAGATTTTTGTGTATTTTTTCAGGTAGGGGAGTTAAGGCTTCGGAGAACGCTGTAAAAATGCCGTGGTTGTATTTTGTCATATAATGGTAGATTTTAGGCGAATTGCAAATTTTAATGTATATTTTATAAAAATTTATAAAAAACGCTTGACATTTTATTATTTTATGATAAAATATACTCAAGACACGAGAAGAAATGTTTTGATTACTCCATAAAATTACCTAAGAAAGCCGACGGTTTGCGCCGTCGGTCTTTTCTTTATCCGCAAATTCTAATCATATAAATGCGGCTTTGCGACTGAAAAAATCTGTGCAATATTACAGAATATGAGGGATTACAAAAAAATCACTTGAAAAAATTTATATTTTGAGCTATAATCTGTTAGACTAATTATTATGGATTACTATGGAATTTTATTTTCTTGGAGGAATCTATGTTACTTCCTTTTGAAGAACTTCCTGAGGAATTTCAAAATGACGCCGTAAAGAAATATTACGACATTCTAAAAAATAAAAAACGCAGTATAATTGTAAAGAGAAGCTTTGATATAATTATATCCTTTATTCTTCTTCTTATTTTGTTTGTGCCGATGATCATTATAGGCTTGCTGGTCAAGCTTACGTCGCGCGGTCCTGTTTTTTACAAGCAGGTGAGGGTTACGACCTACAACAAGACCTTTGAGATCTACAAGTTTCGCACGATGGTAGCGAACGCCGATAAAATCGGTACTCTTGTTACGACCCTGGGCGATCCGCGTATCACTAAGATCGGCGGCGTTCTGAGGAGATACCGTATTGACGAGCTTCCTCAGATCATCAATGTTCTCAAAGGAGATATGAGCTTTGTCGGAACTCGTCCCGAGGTGCCCAAGTACGTTGAGCAGTACAGTCCTATGATGTTCGCTACTTTGCTTATGCCCGCGGGAATTACGAGCCTCGCCAGTATCAAGTTCAAGAATGAGGACAGAATGCTCGAGACCAGTACAAACATTGACGAGGATTATATCGACATCATTCTTCCGAAAAAGATGCATTATAATCTTTTGTATATCAAGACCTTCGGATTCAGAAACGATATGTATCTTATGTTTAAGACTATTAAGGAAGTCTTGTTCCACTAATCCATAACTAAAATTTTACACAACCTTAAAGGGAGGTGAGACAAATGTCAGGATTCAAGAATTTACTCAGAAATCCTTCAAAATTCAGGCTTTCATACCTGATCGTACTGTATTTCTGTAATATTTCTTTCATTCAGATTCCTGCTTACGCTTGTCTTGTCTTTCTCTTTTTTTGGGGACTTTATCTTGTTTATTATAAAATCAAGTACCTGCACTGCTTCGACAATATGAGATTCTCGCTGTGGCTGCTGTTGTTTTTGGCGGCAAACTTTATAACAATGCTTCTGAATCTATCCGAGGGACTTGTTTATAATATCATAATGCTGTGTCATATCAGCATATGCTTCTTTGTTTTTTACGGTATACATACCGAGAAGGAGCTCAATTCCAAGGCGGAGCTTTATAAGGTCTGCAAGTTTATTATCTACGCTACCACAATTTTCGGCGCTATGGGCTTTATATTTATGATGTCAGGCGTGAAGTTTGAGTGGTACTGGATCAAGTTTACGATTTTTGAGAACCGCTTTACAGGCGTATTTATCAACCCGAACATTCTGGGCTTTATTTCAGTAGTCGCGATCGTATGCTGTCATATTATCTCGAAGCAAGATTTTCTCGCGCAGGCTAAGCGGGGAAGAATCAGCCGTATATGGCTCGCGTTGTGCCTGAGCGTTTGTTTGTTCTCGCTGCTCTTATGCGACTCAAACGCCTCGTTTATGCTCTTTATATGCTATGTTATATTCACGCTTGTGTTCTACGCTTTCTCAATGTCGGCGAAGCTCAAAAAGCGTCAGGCTTTGATGAAGTTTATCGCTCTGACCTTAGCCGCGGTTTATGTTATCGGAGCGGCGCTTATGGTAAGAACTATCTCACAGCGCACGTTCTCGCACCTTATCAATCCGAAATCCGCTCAAACTCAGGCGGCGCTCAGTATTCAGGAAATAACGAGCGGAGAGGCTATCACCTTCACTCACGAGAATACTAAGCTCGACAGCGGAAGGATCAAGCTTCTTAAAGAGAGCATCAGACTTTTCCAGCTTTCTCCTGTTTTCGGAGTCAGCAACGGTAATATTATTGAATACAGCCAGAAGTATTTAAACGGCACTCTGAGCCTGAGTTATCATAATAACGATATACATAACGGATATATGACGATACTCGTTTCTACGGGAATTGTAGGCTTTTTGATATTCTCGATATTCGGCTTGAGGTTCGGCAAGCATATTGTCGTGAACCTGTTCAGACGTCAGAACGCGGGCTCTCAGGATATCCTGCCGTGCCTGTTCGCGTT
Source organism: uncultured Ruminococcus sp. (assembly GCA_902773035.1). Lineage (GTDB taxonomy): Bacteria > Bacillota > Clostridia > Oscillospirales > Acutalibacteraceae > Ruminococcoides. The sequence continues at coordinate 4,732 of CACYDB010000135.1, forward strand.
CTGCTGCGGATATCTTGTCTACTCGCTGTTTGAGAAGGCTTTGCTGTATGACATCAGCTTTATGGTAATGTGGTTCTGGTATATGATCGGTATGACGAGCGTGTACCTCAATAAGTATGAGCCGCTTGTCAGCTCGCTGTATACGCTCCGCCGCTACAGACTTCCGCGTCATATGATATAAAACTATTGCGTAAAACAGTATATCTGTGCTATAATGTACCGTAAGAATACTTGCGGTACATTTCTTTTTGCCGATAAACTAATAAATCACACAAAATTACCGATAATATCAGTGGTGATGATTTTGAAACGATATATTAAAAGAGATAAAAGCCCCGGAGATACCCTGTTTGAGATATTTGACGAGTTGGGAAATGAGCTGTATTATTTTTCCAAAACGAAGAACAGCTATATCCTGACAGGCGTAAACGGGCAAAAGCTTCTTAAAATCAAGGAGCTGCCCTTTCCGAAGCTCTGCGCTTACTCTATCTCTACGGCTGACAATAATATTAAATTCTTTATGAATCCGCAGAAAAACAACTCCTACTTCTACGGTACCGCGTGGCAGATAAGGGGAGATGTGTTTTCAGGAAGCTTTGATATAATCGGCGCCGATAATTCCCTCGTATGCTCACGCGAGAAATCCTTTATGGACGGCAGGAGCTGTTGTATGCTCGATATTAAAGCGGAGCACAGCGAGCTCTTATGCTTGGGTACGGCGATATGCGCGCAATTACACGCAAAGATTGAAAATCTCTGCGTTCAGACAGTATAATCTTTTTATTCAGGAGGCAGCTATGGAAAAATTACTCGAATTATTAAGCTCAAACAGTTCATTTACTACCAAGGAGCTCGCGCTTATGCTTGATGAGCCCGAGGACTATATATCCGCTCAGATCAAGGAATATGAGAATAACGGCATTATCAAGGGTTATCAGGCGCTTGTAAACTGGGAGAAGATCCCCGACGCTATGGTTACGGCGATTATTGAGCTTAAGGTCACTCCCAAGAGAGAGACGGGCTTTGACGAGATCGCGAAGGAGATTATGTCCTTTGACGAGGTCAGCTCACTATATCTTATGGCGGGCGCGTTTGATTTCAGCGTGTTTGTCAACGGAAAGACTATGCAGGAGGTAGCCTCCTTCGTAGCGCGTAAGCTCAGCTGTATTGACGGCGTAAAGGCTACAGCCACTCATTTTATGCTTAAAGCGTATAAAATAGGCGGCGTCAGTCTGGATGATGATAATAACGCCTCTGACGAGAGGAGTATGGTTTTGTGATTGATTACGATAATTACATAAATGAGACGATAAAGCAGGTCAAGCCCTCAGGTATCAGAAAGTTCTTTGATATCGCGGTGGAGATGGACAATGTAATCTCCCTGTCGATCGGCGAGCCTGACTTTCAGACCCCTTGGCATATTCGCGAGGCGGGCATACGCTCGCTTGAAAAGGGCAAGACCTGGTACTCACCGAACAAGGGCTTTATCGCTCTCAGAGAAGAAATAAGCAATTACTATAAACGCCGCTTCAACGTGTTCTACAATGCGGAGAATCAGATAATTGTAACTGTCGGCGGCAGCGAGGGAATCGACCTCGCGCTCAGAACGCTTGTGGAAAAGGGTGACGAGGTGCTGATCCCTCAGCCCGCGTTTGTATGCTACGACCCTCTTACATATATGGCGGGCGGAAAGCCTGTCTTTATCGAGACAAAGGCTGAGAACAACTTCCGTCTTACTAAAGAGGAGCTTGAAAACGCGATTACGGACAAGACTAAGCTGCTTGTACTTCCGTTCCCGAACAATCCTACAGGCGCGATTATGGAGCGTAAGGACTTGGAGGAAATCGCCGAGGTTATCATAAAGCACGACCTGCTTGTGCTCTCCGACGAGATTTACGGCGAGCTCACTTACGGTAAAAATCGTCACGTTTCAATAGCGGAGATCGACGGAATGAAGGAGCGCACCGTAATAGTCAGCGGCTTTTCAAAGGCTTACGCTATGACAGGCTGGCGACTCGGCTACCTTCTCGGACCCGAGCCTATTATAGAGCAGATCTTAAAGCTGCATCAGTACGGCATTATGTCCTCGCCGACCACGGCTCAGTACGCGGCGATCGAGGCTCTGCGTAACGGTGACGACGACGTAGCGATTATGCGCAAGGATTATGATTTAAGACGCAGGCTTATTGTAGGCGGACTCAATGAAATCGGACTTACCTGCTTTGAGCCTTTGGGAGCGTTCTATACCTTCCCGTGTATCAAGTCAACGGGACTTTCGAGCGACGAGTTCGCGACAAGGCTTGTTAAGGAAAAACGCGTCGCCGTTGTACCGGGTACAGCGTTCGGCGACTGCGGCGAGGGTTTTGTAAGAATCTCATACGCTCAGTCGCTCAAGAATATAAAGACGGCTATTAAGCGTATTGCCGAGTTTGTTGAAGAGGTTAAAAATGAAAGTAAGGGTTAAGGCTCCGGCTAAAATCAATCTCTCTCTTGATGTTTTAAGACGCAGACCCGACGGCTATCACGACGTTAGTATGGTTATGCAGACGGTCAGTCTATATGACTATGTTGACGTTGAGCAGACCGAAACGGGAAAAATTGAGATTTTCTGCGACTACCCGGGCGTGCCCTGCGATGAGAAAAACATCGCGTACAAGGCGGCTGAGAGCTTTTTTAAGTACACTAAGCTCGAAAACTGCGGTATAAAAATCACGATTGACAAGAAAATTCCGACTCAGGCTGGGCTCGCGGGAGGCTCGGCTGACGGAGCGGCTGTAATAGTCGCTCTCAATAAGCTTTTCTCCGCGAGATTAAAGGAGGACGAGCTGTGCGAAATCGGCGCTCAGATCGGCGCTGACGTACCGTTCTGTATAATCGGCGGCACACGCCTCGCGAGCGGTACGGGTACCGACCTTAAAAAGCTTATCTCAATGCCTAAGTGTCAGATCGTTATATGCAAGCCCGATTTCAGCGTTTCAACAGCTGAGGCTTACTCGCGTATAGACAGCTCAAACCTCAGTCATCCGCCGTTTACGGATGAGATGGTCAAGGCAATTTACGCTAGGGATATCCGTATGGTCGCCTGCTCAATGCTCAATGACTTTGAGCTCGCGCTTAACCTCGACGGAATCAATGACGTCAAGAAGCTTATGCTGAAATGCAAAGCCCTCGGCGCGTGTATGAGCGGCTCGGGATCAGCCGTTTTCGCGGTATTTACAAACGAGAAAAAGCTTGCTAAATGCGCGGAAGCCCTCAGAGAAAAGTATAACTTTGTCTTTGAGTGCGAGCCTGTTAAGGAAGGCGCCTGCGTTATTGATTAAAAATTGATTAAAAATTTCAAAACCTGCCTATAATTGTAGTATCAGTTAAAGGCAGGTTGTTTTTATGCGTAAATTATTTGATTTCAAAAGAATTATTCAGGCGTTTATTTTAGCTTCGGTCATAGCTGTGGTTTTCTCTATGATACCGTTTTCGGCTCAGTGCGGAAATATCTCGGGTGAGGTGTTCAGGCTTCATATTCTCGCGGATAACGATACTCAGGAGGCTCAGAGCCTGAAATTGAAGGTCAGGGACAGCGTGCTCGCCTGTTCGGAAAGAATATGTAAAAGCTCGCATAGCGTCAATGAGGCTGAGCGCTTAACGTCGCAAAATCTGCAAATGATCGCCGATACGGCACAGCGGACAGTTTATAAAGAGGGCTTTGACTATCCCGTTAAGGCTGAGATAAAGAAGATGTATTTTAATACGCGCCGCTACGGAAGGGTGACGATGCCGTCGGGTTATTACAACGCTCTGCGTATTACGCTGGGCGAGGGCAAGGGTCGCAACTGGTGGTGCGTGATGTATCCGTCGTTGTGCGTAGGGGCAAGCACAAATTACTCTGAGTTAAAGGATAAAACGGGCGAGAATGAGTACGAGCTTATGACTGAGGGCGTCGAATACCGCTTTAAGCTGCTGGAGTATTTCAATAATTTTTGCTCATTATTCTCTTAGTCCTTTTTTTAGGACATTAAATGTGTTATACTGTAAAACAGATAACGGAGGTGACGGTATGTTCACTTTTATTCTCGGAAAAAGCGGCAGCGGAAAAACTTATGAAGCCGTTGAAATATTAACAAAGCTGCGCCGTCAGGGAAATAAAAAGCTCCTTATGCTTGTGCCTGACCAGAGCTCGTTTGAAACGGAAAAGACCTTTCTCCACAGGCTCGGACCGTCGGATTGCAGAGACGTACTCGTTTTCGGCTTTAACAGGCTGTGCGAATATGTCTTTGATAAGACGGGCAATATCCCTCAGAACGTAATTGACGACGGTGTGCGTAAAATTCTGATGAACAAGGCGATTGACGAGGTAGGCGATAAGCTCGGCATTTTCTCGGGCAAGGCTAAGAGAAATTCCGTTCTCAGCCTTATGGTCCATTCGCTCAAGGAGTGCAAAAAGGACGGTATAACCGCTCAGATGCTCCTTGACGTAAGCGACAGGGTGGACAGCGAGATCCTGAAAAACAAGCTGTATGAGACCTCTCTTGTACTCGAAGCCTACGACGCCTTACTGCAAAACACCTACGTAGACCCGCTTGAAAACCTCAATCGCCTGCGTGATATTCTCAACGCGGAAAATCTCTTTGAGGGTTATACGATCGTTGTGGATTCATTCTCGGGCTTTACATATCAGCAGCTCGAGATCATCGAGATCCTGATTAAGCGGGCTGATAGCTTTTATGTTACGCTTAATCTCGATATTGAGCAGAAGGGTTTCGACATTTTTGAGACTACCTCGCGTACCTACAGACAGCTTAAACGCATCGCTGATCTGAACGGTATTGAAAGAGGGAAGAACGTTATTCTCGCTGAAAACAGGCGTACCTCGCGAAATGATATTTCCTTTTTAGAAAAATACGTTCTCAGGATAAACAATGAGATTTTTCCCGAAAAAGCCGATAATATATCGACCTTTACAGCTTCAAATATCTATACCGAAATAAACTTCGTCGCCCGTAAAATCAAGAGCCTCATTTGTGACGAGGGCTATTCCTACGGCGATATTGCCGTTATTACACGCGATCTGACTAAATATGACGGTGTGCTTGATACTGTTTTTGATAAATTTGAAATACCATATTTTATGGACTCGCCGCGCGACATATTCACAACTCCTGTGGTGAGATTTATTTCCTCGGCAATTGACGCGGTAAACCTCGGCTTTGACCGTGAGTCTGCGCTCTCAATGCTCAAAACAGGGCTTACCGATTTAAGCGATACGGAGATCGCCGCGCTTGAAAACTATCTTTACATATGGAATCTTGACCGTTCATCGCTCAAAAAGCCTTTTACGCACAATCCCTCGGGCTTTGAAAAGCTGACGGAAGATGATGAAAAAGAGCTCGAAAGGCTTGAAGCAATCAGAAAGCGCGTCCTTGATCCCCTTGTTGAGTTCGCCGACAGCGTTAAGGATAAGAACGGTCTTGAAATATCCGAGGCGCTCTACAGGCTCATTCAGGCGTACTCAATTGAAGAAGCGATTGACAAGGCGTACGACGAGCTTGAAAACAGCGGGCTTATCTATGAGGCTGAGGAGCTCGCGCGGACGTATAACAGCGTGACAGAGGCGCTCGATAAGCTGATCTCTGTCGTCGGAAATGAAAAGCTCACTCTTAAAAAGTACAAGGAATACCTTGATTACTTACTCGCGGAAATAAAGCTCAGCGATATTCCGCGCTATCAGGATCAGGTTGACGTCGCGTCCGCCGACCGCGCAAGACTGCAGAATGAAAAGGTTGTATTTATAATCGGCGCAATTGACGGCGAGTTTCCGTCGGTGCCTAAGACCGCGGGAGCGTTTTCCGAAAATGAACGTAAAATTCTGATAGAGAATAATATTCCTCTCACAGACAGCCTTGAACAGCTCGCCTCGCATGAAAAATATCTTGCTTACTGCGCTTTGACCTCAGCCTCGGAAAAGGTCTTTGTATCCTGCTATCTTTCCGACTACTCGGGCGGAGCTTATGAGCCCTCGGAGATTTTCGGAGAGGTTCAGCGGCTTTTCCCGAAGCGCGACCATTCGAGCTCTGCGGTAATTAACGAGGCAGATGAGCTGTATAATAAACGTCAGGCGTTTGAGTATCTTGCCGCTCATTACTTTACCGAAAGCCCCAAGCTTAGCACCTTGCGTAATTATTTTGAAAACGATACACACTATAAGCCGCTTCTTGAAAAGCTCGACAAGGCTGTGGATAAGCGTCCCTTTGCAATAACCGACAGCGCCCTCAGCGAGAAGCTTTTCAAAAAGCATATGAAGATTTCAGCTTCACAGCTTGAAACATATAATCTCTGCGCCTTCCGCTATTTCTGCAATTACGGACTCAGGGCTAAGGAGAGGCGTAAGGCGGAGATCGATCCGCTTCAATTCGGCAATATCGTTCACTATTTCCTTGAGAAGTTCCTCAAAATGAACGATAAGCAGGCTCTCAATAACCTCTCCGACGGAGATATCAGAACCTCTATCAATTCGATCCTGCTCGATTACGCCAATGAAAACTTCGGCGGACTGGAAGACAAGAGCGCTTCATTCCTCGCGCTGTATGAGCGGCTGAAGGATAATATTTTCGCTCTGATCAGACAAATCATACGTCAGCTCGGATACAGCGACTTTATTCCCTGCGATTTTGAGCTTCATATCGGCGGTGAGATCCCCGCGTACAAGCTTGATCTGAACGACGGAGGATCGGTTTCCGTCACGGGTTATATTGACCGCGTTGACATTCTGAGAAAGGAAGATGAAGCCTTGATCAGAATTGTTGACTACAAAACAGGGAACAAGGAGTTTAAGCTTTACGAGATCCTCTACGGCATCAATTTGCAGATGCTTCTCTATCTTCGCGCTGTTCAGCGTGGAGGAGAGGATTATTACAAGAGCAAAATCATTCCCACAGGCGTGTTGTATATGCCTTCGACCGCGTCCGATATTGACGGAGACGAGAATAATACTGAGGAAAAGATCAATAAAAAGCTCGACAGTTCATTCAGAATGAACGGACTTGTCCTCGGCGACGAGGAAGTTTTGAACCATATGGACAGGGCGGGAAAATTTATCAAATTCGGCAAGAGCCTCGAGGACGGCAAGTATTCCGAGTCTGTAGCCTCGGGCGAGCAATTTGCTATGATTTTTAAGCATATCGACAGGGTCATATCCGAAATGGCTGAGAGCCTCGGCTCAGGCAGGGTAGAGGCTAAGCCCGTTAAGGGCGCTGTTGACGGATGTAAATACTGTCCGTATGACAGCGTGTGCCTGCGTACCTATGAGGACGATTACAGCTTCCGCAGGAAAGTTGACGCCAAGGAAGTTTATACAACTCTGGAGAAAGAAGGTGAGGGCATATGAGCGACGTAAAATGGACTCGAGCTCAGCGTAACGCTATCGAAGCTCGCGACGGCAGCGTGCTTGTATCAGCCGCGGCGGGCTCGGGAAAGACCGCTGTACTGGTTGAGCGTATAATCGAGGCAGTCTGCGATAAGGATAATCCTGTTTCTCTCGACAGGATGCTTATTGTCACCTTTACGCGAGCCGCAAGCGCTGAAATGCGCGCGAGAATCGAAAAGGCTCTCACCGATAAGCTCTCATCCGATCCGTTCAACAAGCATTTACAGAATCAGCGCAGACTCCTTTACAGCGCTATGATTTCCACAATCGACAGCTTCTGCGTAGACTTTGTAAGGCGTTACTTCTTTGAGCTTGATATTCAAAGCGATTTCCGTATCGCCGACGACGGCGAGCTTGATATACTTACAAATAAGGCTCTTGATACAACTCTCGAGTTTTTCTATAAGCAGGGCGATAAAGCTTTTCTTGACCTTGTAGGCTCCGTTTGCAATTATAAAAATGATGAAAACCTCAGAAAGCATATCAAAAAAGCGTATTATTTTCTGACTTCGATTCCTTTCCCTGAGAAATGGTACGATATGACTCTGAACTATTATGACGCGGAAAAGACTGCCTTTGAGGACACGCCGTACTATAGTTTTATCACTGATTACATAAAGGATTCGCTCGGCTACTGCGCGGATATCAATATGACGGCGCTCAGATAT
>CACYDB010000136.1 GCA_902773035.1 uncultured Ruminococcus sp.
ACCATTCCCGGACCGCCTGTCGCGAGGATGGTGTCAGACTCGCTCATTACGAGGTTTGTCATTTCAAGGCTGGGAACGTCGATCCACGCGATGATGTCCTCGGGAGCGCCAGCCTTAACAGCGGCTTCCAGTACGACCTTAGCCGCGGCGATGGTGCTCAGCTTTGCGCGCGGGTGAGGGGAGATGATGATACCGTTGCGCGTCTTTAAGGCGAGCAGGCACTTGAAGATCGCGGTAGAGGTCGGGTTAGTGGTCGGGATAACCGCCGCTATAACTCCGATAGGCTCCGCTATACGCTTTGTGCCGAGAGCCTTGTTCTCCTCGATAACGCCGCAGGTCTTGGCGTTTCTGTATTTATTGTAGATTTCCTCGCTCGCGTAGTGGTTCTTGATGACCTTGTCCTCAACGATTCCCATTCCCGTTTCCTCAACGGCGAGTTTTGCGAGGGGGATTCTCTGTCTGTTTGCGGCTGTCGCGGCGGCGAGGAAGATTTTGTCAACCTGCTCCTGAGTAAAGAGCGCGTAGCTCTTCTGAGCGGCGCGAACTCTTTTGAGAGCCTGTTCCAAAGCCGGTACGCCGTCTACGACAGGGTAGTTTTTAGTGCTCATAATGACCTCCTTTTATTTCTTAGCCTTACAGCTTATGTTATTATCCTCAGCGTAGGTCAGAGCGGCGCTGCCCTTGGGGGCTGTGATCGTGACGCTGTCTGAGTCCCTGAACGCTTTTTCTTCTATCTCGGTTGATTTGCCCTCAAAGATGACCTCTCTGAGTCCCTCGCACTCCGCGAAGGCAAAGCTCTTGACGGTCTTGACCGCTTCGGGAATTGTGATACTCTCGAGTCCCGAGCCGTCGAAGGCGAAGATGTCTATGGTCTTTATTCCCTTGGGAAGCTTAAGAGTCTTTAGCGATGAACATCCGGCAAAGCAGTTCTGACCGATTTTCTTGATTTTTGAGGGGAGCTTTATCTCCTTTAAGTCGCGGCAGAACGCGAAGGTGTAATCGTCGATCGACTTAACGCTTTCGGGGAGAGTGATCTTCTCCGCCTTGCACATTTTGAAGGCGCTTTTGGCAAGCTTCGTGACCTTCTTGCCCTGAAAGCTTTCGGGAACAACGATCTCCTCAGCCTTTTTATCGGCGCTTGCGACTGTCAGCGTGCCGTCGTCCTGAACGTTGTAGCCCGTGCCGCTTTTGTCAGTGATAGAGGGCTGAGTCGGCTGAGCGTAAGAGGTGGTTTTCTCACTCTGTCCGCACGCCGTCATTGAGAACGCCGTTATCAAGGCGAGTAAGATTGGTAAAATCAGTTTTTTCATAACGATTCTCCTTATTGTGTTTGTAAGCATAGTATCACATTGTTAAAAATTTGTCAATCTTTTGCCGCCGCTCACAACATAGTTTTATTATACTTTATTATTGTGTATATTACAAGACAAAAAAGACAAAAATTGAGCCGGTTTAAAAATATAAACCGACTCCTTTAAGCAAAGCTGTTAAAATTTCGTTAGGAACTGAGAACATCATTCCGCATAAGAGAGCGTAAGCCGCTCCCGCGACTACGTCTTTGATAAAATGCACGCCCGCGAGAACTCTTGATAAGCACATTATAATTCCGATACAGAAAAATAATATTCCTAGAGGCAGGCATACGTACAGAAAAGCTGCCGCGATAATGAATACGCTCGCGCTGTGACGGCTGGGGAAGCTGTGACCCTTCTTATCCTTTTTGATAAGCGGATTTGTGTCGTACTTTTCATAAGGTCTGGGCGCGTTGATAAGCTTCCTTACGAGGCTCACCGTGACGAGAGTGAACGCGGGGATTAGCAGCGCCTTGTAAAATACCGCGCAGTTTGTGTTTCCCGTCCAAGCGTTGATAAAAAGATAAACAAGCAGTACGGGATAAGCCGCGAAAACTATTGTCGGCAGAACCGTGTATATGACTTTCAGAGCGGTGTACAAGCCGCCGCGTTCTCTGAAAAATTTTTCGATTTTTTTGTAGCCTTGTCCGCTCATGGTATCACCAAGGCTATTTTATCACGTTTAAATGATTATATCAACCTTATATTTTTCAAACCAGTAGTCGAGCTGGGCGATGTAGGCGAGTATCTGCGGCGCTCGCATAAGCTGACCGTACCACGTCCCGACGTTGTCGGGATTTTCGATTATGCTCTCGATACCGCTTTTGCTCAGTAATTCGGTCAGAGGCGTATTCTTTTCGAGGATATTTCGCGCCCTTTCGGCGCAGAGCTTCATATATACGGGATTGTGAGTTTTGGGGTAGGGGCTCTTTTTACGCCACGTTATGCCCTCGGGGAGAATGTCCTCAAACGCCTTGCGGACGATACCCTTCTCGCGACCGCCGTAAGCCTTGATCTCCCACGGCATATTGTACGCGTACTCCACGATCCTGTAGTCGCAGAAGGGCACCCTCACCTCCAAGCCGCTGTACATACTGCACCTGTCCTTGCGTTCAAGCAGGCACTGCATAAACCAGTAGTAATTGAGCGCGAACATCTCTCTCATACGCGAGTCAAGCTCAGAGTCGGAGCTCAGCTTATCGGTATGGTTGATCGTGTCGAGATATTTTTGCCTGACGTATTCCTCGCCGCGCGGAAGGAGTCCGTCCCTTAAAACGCTCCTGCGCACATCCTGCGAGCGTGACCAGGGGAAGCAGTCCTCAAAGAGAATTTCGCGGTTGTGATACCACGGATAACCTCCGAAAAGCTCGTCGGCGCATTCGCCTGAGAGAGCTACGGTGTAGTCCTTTTTTATCTCGCGGCAGAACAGCAGGAGAGATGAGTCAACGTCAACGTAGCCGGGCAAATCCCTCGCCTCTACGCTCGGGAAAAGCGCATTGAAAAGCTCAGTATTGTTGAGTATTACCTCGGTATGCTCCGAGTCCGCGCTGCTCGTCATAAGATGAATAAAATCGGAGTCGGAATTTGGCTGATACAGGCTCTTTTTAAAATACTTTTTGTTGTCCTCGTACTCGACGGAATAGGTGTGTATCCTGCCGCTGTTAATTCTGTTATGGAAATTTGAAGCGGTCTGGACAATGATACTGCTGTCCAGTCCTCCCGACAGGAAAAAGCATAGCGGCACGTCGCTGACGAGCTGCCTTTCGACAGCGTCAGTCAGGAGATACCTGACCCTCTCGACGCTCTTTTCGGGAGAGTCCGTATGCTCCCTCGCTTTCAGTGAAAAGTAGCGCGTCTTGGTCAGAACGCCGTTTTCAAAGTACGCGTACTCGCCGGGCAAAAGCTCCTTTACATTCCTGAATATGCCGTTTCCCGCAGTCCTCGCGGGTCCGATGAAGAACAGCTCGCATAAGCCTTCCTCGTCGATCTCGGGCTTGACCTTGCCGCTCTCCAGCAGGGCTTTGAGCTCTGAGCCGAATACAAGTCCGTCCTTGAATTCGCTGTAGAAAAGCGGCTTGACTCCCACTCTGTCGCGGCACATAAAGAGCCGCTTTCTTTTGACCTCATAGACCGCGAAGGCGAAAATTCCGTTGAGCCTGTGGACGCAGGCGCCGCCGTACTCAATGTACATTTTCAGCGCGACCTCGGTGTCGCTGTGACCTATGAAGCCGTAGCCCTTGCCGATCAAGTCCTCGCGCAGCTCGTCTGTGTTGTAGAGCTCGCCGTTGTAAACTATCGCGTACTTTTCGTTTTTCATTCCGCACAGCATAGGCTGTTTTCCGTTCTCCCTATCAATTACGACCAGCCGCCTGTGGAGCAGTGCGACGTCCCTGTCAATGAAGATCCCGTTTTCATCGGGACCTCTGCGCTCAAGCGCCCTCGACATATTTGAAAGTATTCCGATATTACGCGTCAAATCCTCGTGTTTGTCGAGCAAGCCCGCGATACCGCACATAATCAATCGCCTCTCTTGTTAAAGTTAAATATCAGGCATACGCCTGTGAGCAGCAGCATAATTCCGCCCGTCACCGAACCGCTCAGACTCAGCTCGGGCTGAGAGCTCAGGCTCGAGAATACGGGCAGGCTTATCCTGAAAAGCTTTATAAAAATAAATGTCAGGGTTGAGGTTATTATGCCCTGAATAATTCTGTATAGGAAAAATAAATACTTGTTTAGTTTGATATTTTTCAGAATTTGAAAGATTTGAAGGTGAACGCAGAGCCCTCCGAAGCCTATCGCGAAGGCAAGTAAAATTATGTTATTATTCTTTGAGAGAATATTACAGGCGTTGCAGACCTCCAAAATCACGGACAGCAACGGCATTTTTCCCGTAAGTCCGCTGAATGAGGAGAATACAATTACCATAGCGCACATATCTATCGCCGCGTAAGCGCCGTCAGATACG
>CACYDB010000137.1 GCA_902773035.1 uncultured Ruminococcus sp.
AAAAAGGAGTAATAAATATGAAAGAAATGGCAAAGGCGTATAATCCGCGCGAGTTTGAGGACAGGATATACGACTTCTGGATGAAAGGCAACTATTTCCACGCGGAAATTGACAAGGATAAAAAGCCCTATACTATCGTTATGCCGCCGCCGAATATTACGGGACAGCTGCATATGGGCCACGCGCTGGACGAAACTCTCCAGGATATTCTTATACGCTGGAGAAGAATGCAGGGCTACTCGGCTCTCTGGCTGCCCGGCACGGATCACGCCTCGATCGCTACAGAGGCTAAAATCGTTGAGGCTATGCGCAAGGAAGGTCTTACCAAGGAGGATCTCGGCCGTGAAAAATTCCTCGAGAGAGCGTGGGACTGGAAGCGTGAGTACGGCGGCAGAATTACCGAACAGCTCAAAAAGCTCGGTTCCTCGTGCGACTGGGACCGCGAGCGCTTCACAATGGACGAGGGCTGTTCAAAGGCTGTAAACGAGGTTTTTGTACGCCTTTATAATGACAAGAAAATCTACCGCGGAAACCGTATGGTCAACTGGTGTCCGCATTGTTGTACCTCAATTTCCGACGCTGAGGTTGATTATGAGGAGCAGCAGGGTCACTTCTGGCACCTTTTATATAAGGTTAAGGAGACGGGCGAGTATCTGGAGCTCGCGACTACGCGTCCCGAGACTATGCTCGGCGATACAGCCGTCGCTATCAACGCCGAGGATGAGCGTTACAAGCACCTGCACGGCTGTCACGCCATACTTCCGCTCTTAAATAAGGAAATCCCGATCGTCTGCGACGAGCACGCCGATATGGAAAAGGGTACGGGCGTTGTTAAAATCACCCCCGCTCACGACCCCAACGACTTTGAGGTTGGTCAGAGATGTAACCTTCCGATCGTCCGCTGCTTCACCTATGACGGCAGAATGACGGGCAAGGAGGACGTTGAGAAGTACAACGAGCTTCTCAAAAAGGGCAACCTCGCTGAAAATGAGCCCGAGGTTCTCGACTGCGGAAAGTACGCGGGTATGACTACCGCGGAGGCTCGCGAGGCTATCCTCGAGGACTTGAAGGCGTGCGGAGCTCTTAAAGAGGTTGAGCCTCTGACTCACGACGTCGGCACCTGCTACCGCTGTCACACAACGATTGAGCCTATGGTAAGTAAGCAGTGGTTCGTAAAGATGGCGCCTCTCGCCGAGCCCGCAATCAAATGCGTTCGCGACGGCAAGACTAAGTTTATCCCCGACCGCTTTGACAAGATTTACTATCACTGGATGGAGAACATCAAGGACTGGTGTATCAGCCGTCAGCTCTGGTGGGGTCACAGGATCCCCGCGTGGTACTGCGAGGACTGCGGCGAGGTAATCGTCTCCAAGGACGCTCCCGAATGCTGTTCAAAGTGCGGCTCGAAAAAGCTTGTTCAGGACGAGGATACGCTTGACACCTGGTTCAGCTCTGCGCTATGGCCGTTCTCTACTCTGGGCTGGCCTGACAAGACTCCCGAGCTTGACTACTTCTTCCCGACGAACACTCTCGTTACGGGTTATGATATTATCTTCTTCTGGGTCGCGAGAATGATTTTCTCGTCCGTTGAGCAGATGGATTCTCAGCCGTTTGACACCGTATTTATCCACGGTATCGTTCGTGACGAAAACGGCGTTAAGATGAGTAAGTCGCTCGGCAACGGTATTGACCCGCTCGAGATCATCGACAAGTACGGCGCTGACGCGCTGAGATTCTTCCTCGCGACAGGTAACTCGCCCGGAAACGATATGCGTTTCTCGGATAAGAGAGTTGAGGCGTGCGCGAACTTCGCGAATAAGCTCTGGAACGCCAGCCGCTTTGTTCATATGAATATCGACGGCTTTGACGTTAAAAACGAGCTTCCCGTGGAGCTCACGACTGAGGATAAGTGGATCGTATCCACCCTTAACAACGTCGCTAAGGAAGTAAACGAGAATCTCGAGAAGTTTGAGCTCGGTGTCGCGGTTCAGAAGCTCTACGACTTTATCTGGGACTGCTTCTGCGACTGGTATATCGAGCTGAGTAAGTCAAGATTACAGAGTGAGGGCGAGACCGCTCAGAACGCGCGTCAGGTTCTGCTCTGGACATTGGAGAAGATTTTGAGACTGCTCCATCCGTTTATGCCGTACATTACCGAGGAAATCTGGCAGACCTTGCCCGACAATAAGGGCGAGACGGTTATGCTTGCGAAGTATCCCGAGTATGACGAGAAGCTCGACTTCCCCGAGGCTGTTGACAGCATGGAGAAGATCATGGAGGCTATCAGGGCTATCCGTAACCGCCGCAGCGAGATGAACGTTCCGCCGTCAAAGAAGGCGAAGGTTTATATCGCGACCAAGCTTGAGAAGGTATTTGAGCAGGGAGAGGCTTTCTTCTGCCGACTTGCTTCCGCGAGCGAGGTTGAAATCGGCGAGAGCTTTGACATCGAGGGCGCGGTCAACGTCGTTACCGCTGACGCGAAGATCTA
>CACYDB010000138.1 GCA_902773035.1 uncultured Ruminococcus sp.
AAGGGCTACGTTGCAAAGCGTATGGAAATCGGCGCGGTAATCGGCGCTTCTCCCAAGGAGAACGTTATCCGCGAGGTACCCGCTCCCGACGATGTTATCGTACTTCTCGGCGGACGCACGGGACGCGACGGCTGCGGCGGCGCTACAGGCTCCTCAAAGGCTCACACAACGAGCTCCATCGAGACCTGCGGAGCCGAGGTTCAGAAGGGTAATCCCCCGACTGAGAGAAAGATCCAGCGACTTTTCCGCAACCCCGAGGTCGCGAAGATGATCAAGCGCTGCAACGACTTCGGCGCGGGCGGCGTATGCGTAGCTATCGGCGAGCTCGCCGACGGTCTTACGGTTAATCTTGACAAGGTAACAAAGAAGTACGAGGGTCTCGACGGCACTGAGCTCGCGATTTCCGAGAGCCAGGAGCGTATGGCTGTCGTCCTCGACAAGAATGATGTTGATAAATTTATAAAGCTATCTCAGACCGAGAACCTTGAAGCGACGGCGGTTGCCGTTGTCACCGAGAATCCCCGTCTTACGATGAACTGGCGCGGCGATACTATCGTTGACATCTCCCGTGAGTTCCTCAACACAAACGGCGTAACTCAGGTTTCTCAGGCTAAAATCACAGCTCCCTCGGGCGACTGCTACCGCACCTCCTGCCCCGACTCCCTCAAGGGACTCTCCGCGGCTGAGGCTGTTAAGAAGAATATGTCTCGCCTTGAGGTATGCTCGCAGATCGGACTTTCCGAGCGCTTTGACGCCTCAATCGGCGCGGCTACCGTTATTATGCCGTTCGGCGGCAAGAATCAGCTCACTCCGCAGGAGGCTATGGCGGCTAAGATACCTCTCCTCAAGGGCGAGACTGACGACGCTACGGCTATGAGCTACGGCTTTATCCCCGGAGTTTCACGCTGGAGTCCCTTCCACGGCTCAGCCTACGCTGTAGTCGAGTCGCTCTCAAAGCTGCTCGCGATAGGCGCGTATCCGCTTAAAGCAAGGCTCACCTTCCAGGAGTATTTCGAGCGTCTTATGGACAAGCCCGAACGCTGGGGCAAGCCCGCGGCGGCGTTGCTCGGAGCTATGCAGGCTCAGCTCAACCTCGGGATCCCCTCGATCGGCGGTAAGGACAGTATGAGCGGAACCTTCGAGACGATCGACGTACCGCCTACTCTCGTATCCTTCGCCGTGGCTATGACCAAGGCAAGCAAGACTATCTCCGCCGAGTTCAAAAAGGCGGGCTCAAAGGTTTACTACGTTCCCGTTCCCGAGGACAAGGCGACGCTTATGCCCAAGTGGGACGAGCTCAAAAATATGTACAACTCCGTTTACAAGCTTATGGACGAGGGCAAGGTGCTCTCCGCCTCAGTCGTCAAGGAAGGCGGCGCGGCGGCAAGCGTATGCAAGGCTTGCCTCGGCAACGGCTTCGGCTTCAAATTCGAGAAGGAGCTCAGCTTTGACGAGCTGTTCGCTCCGCTTTCAGGCTCAATGATTATCGAGCTTAAAGACGGCGCGCAGCCTTGCGATTGTATAACTTCCTACCTGCTCGGCGAGGTAACTGATGATGAAAAACTTACAGTCAACGGTGAAGAGGTTAAAATGGCTGAAATCCTCTCTGAGTGGACTGAACCGCTCGAAAAGGTATTCCCGACAAAAGCGGAATGCCCGAAAATTACAGTCAGCGCAGACCTCTATACAGAAAGAAATACAAAAGCGCCTGCCATAAAGGCGGCTAAGCCCACGGTATTTATTCCCGTATTCCCGGGCACAAACTGCGAGGTTGACACAGCCCGCGCCTTTGAAAAGGCGGGAGCTAATCCCGAGCTGCTGATCGTCAAGAACTTGAAGCCCTCCGACATTGAGGACACGATCAACAAGATGGTTGAGATCATCAACCGCTCACAAATCATAATGTTCCCCGGCGGATTCTCAGGCGGCGACGAGCCCGACGGCTCAGGTAAGTTCATCGCGACAACCTTCCGCAACCCCAAGGTTACGGAGGCTGTTCAGAATCTTCTCAACAACCGCGACGGACTTATGCTCGGAATCTGCAACGGCTTCCAGGCGCTTATAAAGCTCGGACTTGTTCCCTACGGCGAGATACGCGACATCAAGCCTACAGACCCGACTCTGACCTTCAACACAGTCGGCAGACATATCTCCCATATGGCGTACACCAGAGTCACCTCCGTCAAGTCGCCGTGGTTCTCAGGCGTTAACGCGGGCGACGTATTCGCAGTTCCCGTATCGCACGGCGAGGGCAGATTTATGGCTGACGAGGAAACGGTACGCAGACTCGCAGAGAACGGTCAGATCGCGACTCAGTACGTAGATCTGAGCGGCAATCCGAGCGACGATATCGCCTACAACGTCAACGGCTCGATCTGCGCTATCGAGGGTATCACAAGCCCCGACGGCAGAATCCTCGGCAAGATGGGACACTCGGAGCGTAAGGGTGTTGACCTCTACGCGAACGTCCCGTTCAACAAAGATCAGAAAATCTTTGAAAGCGGCGTTTCTTATTTCAAGTAAATCTTTTATCTCGAGCAAACAGCTTGATATAGCATAAACGTTTAAAGCCCGATGGTATCTATGTATCACACAGATACCATTGGGCTTTTCTTACATAAACGTGGAGATGTGTGGAGATATAGGGAGATGATTTTTTCAATCTCCCTACCCGATAAAGCCAGTGTTTATGCGGGTTTGACGCTATAAGAAGGGAGATGTAAGATGATTTCGCTGAAAACTATATAAACGTAAAAAAATAATATATATTATTTTTTAGCGGCTAGTGGTTAGTGGTTAGCGGTTAGTTAATATACTCAGAAACATTCTCACACAAACAATGGGCAGAAAGGAAAATCCTTTCTGCCCATTTAATTACGAATTACGAATTCCGCATTCCGAATTATTACTTCTTGCCTCTGTAGTTTACGTGCCAGAGCTCCTTAGCGTACTCGATGATAGCGCGGTCAGAGCTGAACTTACCTGAATTAGCAACG
>CACYDB010000139.1 GCA_902773035.1 uncultured Ruminococcus sp.
CATATTGAGGACAAAATAGCCTTTTATGAGGAACAGGGCAAAAGCAGGGAAGAAGCTGAAAAGCTCGCGGTCGAGGCTATGGGCGAGGCTGAGCAGACGGCTGTATCTCTTGACGCTCTCCATAATGAAAAGTGGTATAAGCAGGGCGCGAATATAGCGGCTCTCGCTGTACTTACTGCAATAGCGGCGCTTTTTGCGTTCTTCGCGCTGACAAGTCCCGTGTATCTTTATTCCGATGTCGATAACCTTCATCCTCACAGAATCGCGGTTGACCTTATGTCGCTGTCTGTTTTTACCGCTTTTACTGGACTGCTGTATTTCGGCTTTAAGAAAAAGAACCTCTTTATAATCAAGAGCGTTTTTGTGTTTATTTTGATTCAGGTTGTCTTTAACTCTGTTTCAATCGGAATCTCCGAGGAAGATCCTGAGTTTGTTATGAGAATCCTCGAGTTCCTCGCGTTCTTAAAGCCGCTGAGAATTTTTGAGCCTATGGGCTATTTGTTCGGCGCTTTATTTACCAAGGGTCCCGCGGGTTATGTCGGAACGCTTTTGACAGAGAGCTACTTTTCCGCCGATACTTCACTTTACTACATCCTGTTTTCGTTCGCGGTATGGATACTGCTTTTAGTTGTTACCGCTCTAATATGGAGTTATATCAACAGAAATATTATGATGAAGCCCTGCTTCAAGATGAAAAAGCTGCTCGGTAAGCTGATCATCGGAATAATTATCTTCTGTGCCGTATATTACGCGTTGATAGGTTGTTGCGCCCTTGTCGCGAGCTTTAACAGAGAAAGCATAAACGACTCCGCGGACAGTGAGTTCGAGCGACTGAAAAGCTTTGCGCTTACCGAGGATCTAAGCTCCGACCGTTCAGATGAAGAAATAATCAAGGATATAGAAAAGAGCGGCTTCAAGGGTGAGTGGAGCGACAGTGTGAGAGATGAGATGCCTGTCAGCTGCTATATGTACAACGGAAGTAACAGCTATCTTTTTTTCACGAATTATATTACAGACGAAGGTGACGAGGAAAAAATAATCTATAATCTGACCTGCGGAGTCAACGACAGGGAAAGCTCGTTTAACAGCCGACTCAGATGCCGCGGAACAGATTTTCTGAGCGTTAAGGAAGGCAGTAAGCTTGAGAGCTTTTTAAAAAATCCTCTGTTTGACAAAGCGGCTGTTATCAGCAGGACTGAGGAGTCTGTGACGCTGACCTTTGTGCTTGAGAGCGGCGACCCGTATGATGAATACGGAGAGGCGACTCTGCAATTTACTGACGGAAAGCTTAGTTATAATTCTATATTAGAAAATAACGAAGAAGAAACGTTTGAAATACCTCCCGAGGCGACCTCTGTACCGATACTCGGGCAGTTTAATTAAAGAGATAAGGTGATAATATGAAAATCAGTAAGGAATTAATCAAGGGCAGTACCTCGCTTTTGGTGCTCAGCGTACTTAAAGGCAGGGACCTCTACGGCTATATGATAATCAAGGAGCTTGAGGACAGAAGTGAAAAGGCTTTTGAACTCAAGGAGGGCACGCTCTATCCGATCCTGCACGCGCTGGAGAAGGAGGGCTTCCTCGAGAGCTACTGGGAGGAATACGATAACCGCAAGCGCAAGTATTACCACCTTACACGTAAGGGTGAAAAGGCTCTGCGTGAGAAAAAGGAGGAGTGGAAGTTCTACTCCGATACGGTTGACAGGGTTCTGTCCTTTTCATAAACTTTTATCATAAATCATAAAATTTTATGTCACAAAATCATACTTTCCCGGGTTATATATATAGATGATTTTACGCTGACTGTTTGAAATATTAATTTTTTCAAAAAATTTTCAAAAATCAGGTATAGAAAGCTCGGTTTTTATCGTCTATATTTATAGAGGAGTTTTTATGATAAAAACTTTACCTTTTGTAACGTTTTTACCTTGATTTAAAATATCATCAGTGTTAAAATATATCCACATTTATTTCTGCGAAACGCGTATCCAAGGAGGAATTATGAAAAATTTATTCAGAAAGCCTATGGCGCTTATACTTTCCGCGGCGATTCTGGCTTCCGCGGCAGTTTTTTCATCAGCGGCGGAGAAGAAGTCCGTTAAAAAGAAAAACTACGCCGAGGGTGAGGTCATCGCGGTACTAAAGGACAACTCGCCGTCGAGGTTTCAGAGCTCCGCAAAGGCTGCCACGACCTACGGCAGCGGTATAAAACTCACGGGGTCGTATACCTTCGGCTCGAATAAGGGCAATAAGCTTAAATTAGCCGCCTTGAAGTCGGACTCGCTCTCGACTGAAAAGCTTATCAGGGAGGTTGAGAAAAACAGCGCTGTTAAATTCGCCTTTCCGAACTATATAAAGAAGGTCTGCTCGCTTACTGACGATACCTACAGCGACTTTCAGTGGGGCTTGAAAAACACGGGTCAGAATAACTTTAAAAAAGGTTATGACACCGCGGTTGAGTCCGTATGGAAAAGCTCGGATAAACCGTCGGATAAGGAGAATATTGTTGCTGTGATCGACACGGGCATTGATCCGGAGCACGAGGATCTGAAGGACTCGCTCTGGACTAATCCCTACGGCTCTAAGCTTGTCGGTAAGCACGGCTTTGATTATTCGGACACGTATGATAGCGGTGAGCCGATGGACGATAACGGTCACGGCTCTCACGTCGCGGGAATCATCGCGGCTAGGGGCGATAATAAAAAGGGCATAAGCGGTGTGAACAAGTCCGGCGTTAAGCTTATGGCGCTCAAGTTTCTTGACGCGAACGGGTCAGGCTTCATCAGCGACGCCTTCGCGTGCTTTGACTATGTCAGCCGCGCCGCCAAGCTCGGCGCTAATATCACGGCTGTCAATTGTTCCTGGGGAGGTACGGGCGATGAAAAGGAGCTTCTCGTTCTTGACGAGCTTTTCGATGAGTTCGGCAAGCTCGGGATCGTAACCTGCTGCGCCGCGGGAAATGAAAACGCTGATATTGACGAGCAATACGACGACTGGTTCTCCAGCGGATATTTTACTCCCGCCGCAAGCAACAGCCGCTACTGCCTTACGGTAGCCGCGGTTGACGGCAATAACAAGCGTATCTCTTTCTCAAATTTCGGCAAAAAGGTTGACGTCGCCGCTCCCGGTACGGCGATACTGTCCGCGGTGTGTCAGAACAACTTTAATCCTACGATTTACAGCGATGAGCAGATCAAAAAGCTCTGCTCGCATATCAATAAATATGATGACGGTGTTAAGGACGGCGATTTCGGCAGTCCGCGCAGGGTGGAAATGTCCTCAAATGACGAGGAAAATTCCGACAGCGTTGACTTCACCTTTAAGACTACCGCGAAGAACTTCTACGGTAAGAGCGGCAAGTCTGTGATGCTTACTCCCGACGAGGATTCAAGCGGTACCGTGTGGGTAGAGTTTCCGTATTCGATCGACGATCCGACGCTTCCTTATAAGGACAGCTTTATCTTTAAGTCGGAGGAAAACGCGTCTGTTGAGGTTTACGACGTGCCCGC
>CACYDB010000140.1 GCA_902773035.1 uncultured Ruminococcus sp.
TAGGCGTAGTTGTGCTTGGGACCTGTGGGATGAAGCTTTTCGTAGCTCTCCTTGTGGTAGGTCTCCTGGAACAGAATGTAGGTGCCGATACCCGCTTCCTTGAGCTTGCGGTAATTCTCAACCGTGGTCGCGGCGATATTTACGTTAACGCGGCGTATAGCGCCGTTCTTGTGCTTGATGCTGTAGATAGTCTTGATAGACTCCAGTATGTACTCAATCGGGTTGTTGACGGGATCCTCGCCCGCTTCGATCGCGAGTCGCTTGTGCCCCATATCCTGAAGCGCGATAACCTCCTGCCTGATTTCATCCTGAGTGAGCTTTTTGCGGCAGATGTGCTTGTTCTTGAGGTGATACGGACAGTAAACGCAGCCGTTGACGCAGTAGTTTGAGAGGTACAGCGGCGCGAACATAACGATTCTGTTGCCGTAAAAATCCTTTTTGATTTGCTCGGCGAGGTTGTACATCTTCTGTACGCGTTCCTCGTCCTCACAGGCGAGAAGTACGGAAGCCTCTCTGTGAGTAAGTCCCTTGAGCTGAGCCGCCTTTTCGAGCAGGCTGTCAATGAGCTCGAGGTTATCCTTGTTCTCGTCGGCGTATTTAAGTGTGTCGAGGATTTCCTGATGGTCGATGAATTCCTCAGCCTTTAATGATTTTGGGTTGTACATTTTTGATTTCTCCTTAATTACCTGTATTTTTGCTGTCGCCTCGAGAGATTACAAGACGGCAGCCTATGCTTTTCATTCTGATACTCAGACAGTCGCGGCACTGAGCGCTTTCCTCGCCCGTGCAGACCTTGTTGTCATAAAGCTGATACGCTTCCCTCACGCCTGTGGGGGAGAGGTTCGGCATAACTACATTCGCTCCCGCGAGAATCCCTTTTTCACGACCTCTCGGGTCAATTGTCGCCAGCGCCGTTGTAGCCGGCAAAAGTACCTTCGGCAGCATTATCCGCAGTATCGAGAGCAGTCGAAGCGTCATTTCAAGCGCGCCGTCGGGAAAGTCCTTGAACTCGGTTTCGCTGTGGTGGATGAAGGGACCTATGCCTATCATCTGCGGATCGAGCCTTTTGATAAAGAGCAGGTCGTCAGCTATGCACTCGTCAGTCTGATACGGCGAGCCTACCATAAAGCCGCAGCCTACCTGATAGCCGATTTCCTTTAAATCCCACAGGCAGCGCATACGGTTCTCCAAGCTCTGATTTTGCTGATGAAGCCTTGCGTAATGCTCCTTATTCGCCGTTTCGTGCCTGAGAAGATACCTGTCCGCGCCGCAGTCAAAGTAGCGCTGATAGCTTTCCCTCGGCTTTTCGCCGATCGAGAGGGTGAGCGCGCAGTCGGGATATTTTCCTTTGATCTCTTCGATCAGACGGCATATTCTGTCGTCGTTAAAATACGCGTCCTCGCCGCCCTGTAATACAAAGGTGCGGAAGCCAAGCTTATAGCCCTCCTCACAGCACCTCATAATTTCCTCGGGAGTCAGGCGGTAACGGCGGCAGTTTAGGTTACTTTTGCGGATTCCGCAGTAGCGGCAGTCCTGCCTGCAATAGTTTGTAAACTCAATCAGACCGCGGGTGTAGATGTCGTGACCGTAGTTTTCTATTCTTATTTTTTCGGCGAGAGCGCGAAGCTCCTCTCCCGCGGCGTCGTCGCAGTTGATAAGGCTTATAAGCTCGCTTTTACTCAGCTCATCGCCGTTTTTGAGCCTTTTGATCAAATCAGTCATTGAACACATATTTTGAGTAAGCGGTCTTAGCGGACACGCCCTCGAGCTTTCCGAGCTTGCCCGAGAAGGTCGAAATGATATCCTGCGGCGAGTCGATCACGACGCTGATAATTGAGATCCCGCGTTTTTTGTATGGTATACCCATACGCCCGACCACGTAATCGCTGTAGTCGCTGATGAGCTTGTTGACCTCGCCTACAGAGGTCGAATTTTCAAGAATAATGCTCACAACGGCAACTCTTGTCTCCATAGATTACCTCCTTATTTCTGTAAAAGAAAATAGCCGCGCGGAAAGGCACGGCTACGACAGTTTGTCAAAATGTAGTTTTGCCTTTCACCTCAATAGCATTTCGGTGTCAGTATATATTATTATATCACATTTCCGTGTTTTTTTCAACGGTAAAATCTTCGTGGAATTACATAAATATAGTATACGCTTTTTGGTTGATTATACAAAATTCTCTCATTTGTTTGCAAAGCGGCTCAAAAGATAGTAAAATAGCGGTAAATACGGAGGATTTATGAAAAACAAAAAACTTCCCGACATCTTATTTTTTGTCGGAATATGCGTAATTATAACAGGTGTGCTCTTGGGAGTTCTGCTGGGATTTGTGATGTCCGGGCAGGGCTTTAACCTCGTGCCGTCCGTTACGACGTGGCTGCTCTCGATAATCACGGGAACAGGCTTTGTGACCGTCTCGGGCAGCCTTCACGAAGCCAAGGAAAAGAAGGAGAATGACGAGGAATTTCTGAGCCTGCTTATCAGCCAGCTCAAAACCGAGAATGAATCGGAATCCTCCGAAGAAAAATCGGAAGAAAATGAGGAATAATGCCATTTTCGGCATTTTGATTTGACATATGGCATAAAATAATCTATAATAGTTAGCTGTGGTTAAAACCAAATCATAATTTGAAAAGGGGATACAAAAATGGCATTTTGCAGAAATTGCGGTCAACCTATTGACGACAACGCGGCTGTATGCGCGTCCTGCGGCGCTGCCCAGACAGTTCAGGAGGCGGCTCCTCAGCAGCCCGTATATCAGCAGGCACCTCAGCAGGCGGCTCCTCAGCAGCCCGTATATCAGCAGGCACCTCAGCAGGCGGCACCTCAGCAGCCTGTATATCAGCAGGCGCCTCAGGCTCAGCCCGCTCCTGCTGTTGATCCGACAGAGGACAAGTCGCTCGCGTGGCTCTCATATTTCGGAATACTTCTTCTTATTCCGCTCTTCGCGAGAAAGGCTTCAAAATTCTGTCAGTATCACGTAAGACAGGGCGCGATACTTTTCGCTGCCTGCTTAGCTTACACAATCGTAACTCAGGTTCTGCTCGCGATCATCAACGCTGTCACTCCGAAGCAGATCAAGTACCTCTGGTACGTTCCTTACGAGGCTCCGAGCGCTATTTATGAGGTGTTCAACATCATCTTCAGCCTCGGTTCAATCTTCTTCCTCGTTATCGCGATCATCGGTATCGTTAACGCGGTAAAGGGCGATGAAAAGGAGCTTCCCGTTCTGGGCAAAATCAAGCTTCTTGAACCGCTTATGGACAAGATTTACGCTTCACTCAACAAATAATCTAAAGAATCTTCGGGCTGTCGCGTGACAGCCCGATTTTTCTGAAAGAATTACGGAAACCTGAAACTTTTTCCTCTTTTTCAGACACTACTATAGTGAAAGGAAAATTTTTTTAAAAAAATTTTAAAAATCAGGTATAGGATTGCCGTTTTATTTCGTCTATTTTTATAGAGGGGTGATTAATTATGAAGAACATAAAAGTAATAATATCACTTTTGATTTGTATGCTCGTAATTCTCGGCGCGTCAGCGTGCAATAGCGTTTTTTATCAATATGATGAAAACACTGAAACGCTGACTATTACCGGAATCGGAGAGATGAGCAATGAGAACTATTACCCTTGGTGGAATGTAGAAAAACCAACTCATATCGAGGTTGCTCAGGGTGTCACATCAATTGCTGAAGAATGTTTCTATTACACCTTTGACGGCAATTCGGGCTCGGATTGCAATCATTTCAATAAGACAGAAACCGTTAAACTGGCGAATAGCGTAGAGAGAATCGGAAACTCCGCGTTTGCGGACTGCTCCTCTCTTAAGGAGGTTACACTCCCCGACAGTTTAAAGGAGATTGGGAAAATGGCGTTTATCAGATGCGCCGGTCTTGAAAGCGTCAGAATTCCTGAAAATGTCAAGGAAATTAAGGCGCGCACATTCAATGTATGCTCGTCAATGAAAAACGTTGAGATATGCGGCGCCGAGATAATTAATACCGAGGCTTTCGGATGCTGCGGCGAACTTGAGAGCGTAAATCTGCCGGATAATCTCAAAGAAATCGGCGTCAGAGCGTTTAAGTCGTGCGAGAGCTTGAAGGAAATTATTATCCCGAAGAGCGTAACATATATCGGGATGAACGCGCTGGGATATACCAACGACGAACATACAGATAAAGAAGTCATAATTAATGGGTTCACCATTAAAGGATACAAAAACACCGTTGCCGAGGATTACGCCCGTGAAAACGGGTTCACTTTTATCGCGCTCGATTAACAGAATATCCTTCGATATTATATCGCCGCAGCGGTATGATATGAATAGCTAAACGCGGGTTATTCCATTATATTAACAGAGGGGTGATTACTATGAAAAACCGAAAAGTAATAATTTCACTTTTGCTCTCAATGCTCGTAATTCTCGGCGCGGGAGCTTGCGGCAGAACTG
Source organism: uncultured Ruminococcus sp. (assembly GCA_902773035.1). Classification (GTDB taxonomy): domain Bacteria; phylum Bacillota; class Clostridia; order Oscillospirales; family Acutalibacteraceae; genus Ruminococcoides. The sequence continues at coordinate 4,457 of CACYDB010000140.1, forward strand.
AGGATAAATCTACAGAGCCGACGACTATAGCTCCGACCGCTTCTCAGACAGGCTTCAAGGTTGACGCGAAAAAGAGAAACAAATATCGTCTGAATTATTACACGCGCGAGCTTGACGAGTTTAAGCCGAATAAAAACGGCGACTATATGATTTATCCCAAGGCGCCGTATTATGATATTCTCGATTCAGAGTATGTTGAATATACTTCGCATGCTGATTATGAATTATATGACTTTGTTGTGAATCACGAAAAACGTGTGCGTAAGTCAAAGGAAAACCCTGACTGGCAAATCAGCGATTGCAAGGGCGGAGTTTGTATCCACAAATTCACAGGCAAGGGAATGGATATAAAAATCCCCGAGACCCTCGACGGCGAGAAGGTAGTTAAGCTTGGCTATGACGTTTACAATGGCGAGGCTGATATTTTACTGGAGTCTCCTTTTGAGAACAGTGCTGTTAAAACAATAACCCTGCCGTCAGGGCTTAGAGATATTGTAGACGGAGCTTTAATTCCCAAAGGTGTCAACGAACACCTCGCGAGGATAGAGGTAAGCAAGGATAACCCTTACTACACCTCTGTTGACGGAATTCTCTACACAAAGGACAAGTCCTGTTTGCTTTATATTCCATTTAACTATCCAAAATCAAATTATGAGGTACCCGAGGGGACAAAGGCAGTATACTCAACAACACCGGGAATTGTAAAAATTCCTGAAAGCGTGATAAGCTTCGGAGAGGACGTAAAAAATTACAGCGTAAACAGAATCAGAACCGCCCAATACGAAACAGAATCGGCCTTCGATTCAAACGCCTATGTAACAATGTGGCAGGTTGAGGGCTTTGAGGTTGCGCCCGACAACAAGTATTATTCCTCGGAGGACGGCGTGCTCTATAACAAGGACAAAACCGTTCTTGTAATGTATCCGACAGTGAAATCAGGCACCGCTTTCACAATTCCCGACAGTGTGAGGGTTGTGGACGGCGGAGTGAATTTCGGCGATACCCAGATTAATGTGCTTACATTTGGCAGGAATGTTCGGGAATGCTATGCA
>CACYDB010000141.1 GCA_902773035.1 uncultured Ruminococcus sp.
CGATTTCATTCTTCATTCATCATTTAATTAAATGATATTACTACGTAATGAAATAATGCTTCGCATAATGAAATTACTTCGTAATGAAATTAATCGCGAGCGATTAGTAATAATAAGGAGGAACAAATATGAACATCACCCCATCTATCGAACAAGTCAGAAAAGTCGCCGCTACAGGCTGCTACGACGTATTCCCTCTAAGCTGCGAGCTTCTCTCCGACTTCACCACGCCGATCGAAACGATGAAAATTCTCAAATCCGTTTCCACTCACTGCTATATGCTCGAATCCGCTCAGGCTGACGACCGATGGGGACGCTATACCTTCCTCGGCTTTGACCCCAAGCTCGAGATCACCTGCGTTAACGGCGTTATGAAAATCGGCGACGTCGAGGTCAGAACCGATGATCCCTCTGAATATCTCAGGCAGATCCTCTCCTCCTACAAGAGTCCAAAGCTCGACTACCTCCCCTCCTTCACGGGCGGACTCGTCGGCTACTTCTCATACGACTACCTCGGCTACAGCGAGCCCAAGGTCAGATGCGGAGTCGAGGACACCGAGGAGTTCAAGGACGTTGACTTAATGCTCTTTGACAAGGTCATCGCCTTCGACAACATCCGTCAGAAAATCATCCTCATCGCCAATATGAAGCTCGACGACGTTGAAGTCGGCTACAACAAGGCGTCCTCCGAGCTCAGTCAGCTCGCCGAACTGCTGAAATCAGGCGTTAAAAAGGACGAGCCTGCGGGCAGGCTTACGGGCGAGGTCACTCCCCTGTTTGATCGAGATCAGTACTGCGCTATGGTCGAGAAGGCAAAGCGCCATATCTTTGAGGGCGACATATTCCAGATCGTGCTCTCCAACCGTCTCAGCGCGGGCTTTGAGGGCAGCCTGCTCAACACCTACCGCGTGCTCAGAACTATCAATCCCTCGCCGTATATGTTCTACTTCTCGGGCACCGACGTCGAGGTCGCTGGAGCCTCTCCCGAAACCCTCGTAAAGCTTGAGGACGGAGTTCTGCACACCTTTCCCCTCGCGGGCACAAGACCTCGCGGCAGGACTGAGGCTGAGGACATAGCTTTGGAGAAGGAGCTCCTAGCCGATGAAAAGGAGCTCGCAGAGCACAATATGCTCGTAGATTTGGGCAGGAACGACCTCGGCAAAATCAGCAAATTCGGCACCGTCAGCGTTGAAAAGCTCCGCGAGGTTGAGCGCTACTCCCACGTTATGCACATCGGCTCCACAGTCCGCGGAGAAATCCGTGACGACAAGGACGCGCTCGACGCTATCGAAGCCGTACTTCCCGCGGGAACTCTCTCGGGAGCGCCTAAGATTCGCGCCTGTCAGCTCATCGGAGAGCTCGAAAATAACAAGCGGGGTATCTACGGCGGAGCAATCGGCTACATAGATTTTACGGGCAATATGGACACCTGTATCGCTATCCGTATCGCGTACAAAAAGAACGGCAAGGTATTCGTCAGGAGCGGTGCGGGAATCGTCGCCGACTCCGACCCCGACAAAGAATTTCAGGAGTGTCTCAACAAGGCTATGTCGTCGCTGACGGCGTTGAAGCTCGCGCAGGAGGTGGATTTATGATACTACTAATCGACAACTACGACAGCTTTTCCTACAATCTTTTTCAGTACGTCGGCGAGATCGACCCCGACATCAAGGTCATCCGCAACGATGAGCTGACGGTTGAGGAAATCAGAGAGCTTAATCCCGAGAGAATTATCCTTTCACCCGGACCGGGCAGACCTGAGGACGCGGGAGTTATTATAGATGTAATAAGGGAGCTCGGCAGGGATTTTAAGATTCTCGGCGTGTGCCTCGGACATCAGGCGATATGCGCGGCTTACGGGGCGACGATCACCTACGCGAAGGAGCTTATGCACGGCAAGCAGAGCGTTGTCAGCGTCGATAAGGCTTGCAGGCTGTTCAGGGATTGTCCCGACAGAACGCCTGTCGCGAGGTACCACTCACTCGCGGCGGATATTAAAACGATTCCCGATTGTCTGACCGTCACGGCTAGGACTGACGACGGCGAGGTTATGGCTGTAAAGCACAGGGACTTTGAGGTCTACGGCGTACAGTTTCACCCTGAGTCTATTCTTACGCCAAATGGCAAGCAGATGCTTAAAAACTTCATCAACGGCTGATTCTCCCCATTTGCGAAGCAAATATCATCGCGCAAGCGATTTCATTCTTCATTCGCGCAGCGAATATCATTCAATTAAATGAAATTACTTCGTAATGAAATAATGCTTCGCATAATGAAATTACTTCGTAATGATATTACGCTTCGCGTAATTACTTCGTAAATGATATTACTACGTAATGAAATAATGCTCCGCATAATGAAATTACTTCGTAATGATATTACGCTTCGCGTAATTAATTTATAATGTATAATCTGGAAAGGAAATAGAACTATGATCAAAGAAGCAATAGTAAAAATCGTAAGCAAAGAGGATTTGACATACAAGGAAGCCTACGAGGTTATGAACGAGATTATGAGCGGAGAGACTACTCCCACTCAGAACGCGGCTTTTCTCGCCTCACTCTCGACAAAGAGCGCAAAGGCTGAGACTACCGCCGAGATAGCGGGCTGCGCCGCGGCTATGCGCGACCACGCCACAAAGGTAAGCACCGACTTCGACGTGTTCGAGATCGTCGGCACGGGCGGCGACAGCGCCCACAGCTTCAACATCTCCACCACCTCCGCGATCATCGCCGCCGCGGGCGGTATGAAGGTCGCAAAGCACGGCAACCGCGCGGCTTCCTCAAGCAGCGGTACGGCTGACTGTCTTGAAGCTCTCGGAGTCAACATCAACCAGAGCCCCGAAAAATGCGCCGAGCTGCTGGATAAGGTCGGAATGTGCTTCTTCTTCGCTCAGCAGTACCACAGCTCAATGAAATACGTAGGTCCCATCCGCCGCGAGCTAGGCTTCCGCACCGTGTTCAACATCTTGGGACCCCTCACAAACCCAGCCTCGCCCTCAATGCAGCTGCTCGGAGTATACGACGAGTACCTTGTCGAGCCGCTTGCTCAGGTTCTCATAAGCCTCGGAGTCAAGCGCGGAATGGTCGTCTACGGCACAGACAAGCTCGACGAAATCTCACTGAGCGCTCCTACAAAAATCTGCGAAATTCAGGACGGCTGGTTCAAATCCTACACCATAAAGCCCGAGGACTTCGGCTTTGAACGCTGTACAAAGGCTGATTTAAGAGGCGGCGACCCCTCGGAGAACGCTCAGATCACGCGCGACATTTTAAACGGCGCCCACGGTCACAAGCGTAACGCTACACTGCTCAACGCGGGAGCTGCGCTCTACATCGGCAACAAGGCTGACAGTATGCGCGACGGCGTAAAGCTCGCCTCGGAGCTTATAGACAGCGGCAGCGCCTTCAAAACTCTTGAAAAGCTGATTGAAGTCAGCAACGCGTGAGGGATTTATGACTATCTTAGACAAGCTCGCCGACCACGCCCGTGAGAGAGTCGCGGCGGCAAAGAATAATATTTCCTTAGAAGAAATAAAACACCTCGCCCACTCAATGCCCAAGGGTGATTTTGCCTTTGAAAAGGCTCTGAAAAAGGACGACATCGCCTTCATCTGCGAGTGCAAGAAGGCTTCGCCCTCAAAGTCGGTGATAGCTCCCGACTTCCCCTACCTCGACATAGCCCTCGAATATGAGAAAGCGGGCGCCGACTGTATCTCCGTCCTGACCGAGCCCAAGTGGTTCCTCGGCAAAAATGAGTACCTCAAGGAGATCGCCGCCGCGGTCAAGCTCCCCTGCATACGCAAGGACTTCACCGTTGACGAGTATATGATCTACGAGGCGAAGGTTCTCGGAGCCTCCGCGGTACTGCTGATAGTTTCCATTCTCACTGACGAGCAGCTCAGAGAATATCTGCAAATCTGCGACGAGCTGGGGCTCTCAGCCCTCGTTGAAGCTCACGACGAAAGTGAAGTCATCCGCGCTATTGACGCGGGCTCGAGGATGATCGGAGTCAACAACCGCAACTTAAAGGATTTTTCTGTCGATACAAATAACAGTAAACACTTGAGGGAATTGATTCCTTGTGATATAATATTCGTATCGGAAAGCGGAGTCACCTCCGCGCACGACGTAAACGCCCTGCGCGATATGGGCGCGGACGCCGTTCTTATCGGCGAGGCTCTGATGAGAGCCCCCGACAAAACTCTCAAATTAAGTGAACTGAAAGGTAAAGTATGACGAAAATCAAGCTGTGCGGACTCACCCGTCCGAACGACATTGAAGCCGTGAACGAGCTTATGCCCGAGTACATCGGCTTTGTATTCGCCAAAAACAGCAGGAGATACATCTCTCCCGAGGAAGCCTCTAAGCTCAAAAAAATGCTCAACCCCAGAATCAAGGCTGTAGGAGTCTTTGTTAATGAGAAAATCCAGACAGTCGCAAAGCTCCTAAACTCAGGCGTTATCGACCTCGCCCAGCTTCACGGCGCTGAGGACGACCGCTACATCGAAAAGCTCAGAAGCCTCACGTTAAAGCCGATAATCAAGGCGTTTCAGGTAGAATCCTCAGACGATATTATGAACGCTCAGAGCAGTAAGGCGGACTTTATCCTCCTCGACTCAGGCAAGGGCTCGGGTCAGAGCTTCGACTGGGAGCTTATCAAAAACATCAGCCGTCCGTACTTCCTCGCGGGAGGACTTGATCACGAAAACATCACGACTGCCGTCAGGAGCCTTAAGCCATATGCCGTGGATTTAAGCTCGGGTATCGAGACGGACGGCGTTAAGGATAAAAAGAAAATGACAGCGTTCACAAACGCCGTCAGAAAGGAAGATACATATGAGTGAGAAGAAAGGACGCTTCGGAGTTCACGGAGGACAGTACATTCCCGAGACGCTGATGAACGCCGTGAACGAGCTCGAGGAAGCGTATAATTTCTATAAAAACGATCCTGAGTTCAACCGCGAGTTAAGTCAGCTTTTCAACGAATACGCTGGCAGACCTTCGCTGCTCTACTACGCCGAGAAGATGACAAAGGACCTCGGCGGCGCGAAAATCTACCTCAAGCGTGAGGACTTGAACCACACGGGCGCTCATAAGATAAACAACGTTCTCGGACAGGCTTTACTCGCCAAAAAGATGGGTAAAACACGCCTTATCGCAGAGACGGGCGCAGGTCAGCACGGCGTCGCTACAGCCACCGCCGCGGCTCTGATGGGAATGGAATGCGTCGTGTTTATGGGCGAGGAGGACACCAAGCGTCAGGCGCTCAACGTCTACCGTATGAAGCTTTTAGGCTCAGAGGTCATAGCCGTCAAGAGCGGCACAAAAACCCTCAAGGACGCCGTAAACGAGGCTATGCGCGAATGGACTACGAGAATCGAGGACACTCACTACTGCTTAGGCTCTGTTATGGGACCCCACCCCTTCCCCACTATTGTGCGTGATTTTCAGGCTGTTATTTCCAAGGAAATCAAGGAGCAGATGCTCATAAAGGAAGGCAGGCTTCCCGACGCGGTCATCGCCTGCGTAGGCGGCGGCTCAAACGCCATAGGCTCCTTCTATCACTTTATTGACGACAAGGACGTCCGTCTTATCGGATGTGAAGCGGCAGGCAGAGGTATCGACACCTTTGAGACCGCGGCGACTATCTCGACGGGCAGGCTCGGTATCTTCCACGGTATGAAATCATATTTCTGTCAGGACGAGGACGGTCAGATTGCTCCCGTATACTCGATCTCGGCAGGGCTCGACTATCCCGGCGTAGGTCCCGAGCACGCGTATCTGCACGACATCGGCAGGGCTGAGTACGCGGCTGTCACCGATGACGAGGCTGTAAACGCCTTTGAGTATCTTTCAAAAACCGAGGGAATAATCCCCGCGATAGAGTCCTCTCACGCGATCGCTCACGCTATGAAGATAGCGCCTGAGATGGACAGGGATAAAATAATCGTAATCACCGTATCGGGCAGAGGCGATAAGGACGTCGCCGCCATAGCGAGATACAGAGGGGAGGATATTTATGAGTAAGGAGACCAATCGTATACAAAAAGCCTTTGAAAACGGCAAGGCGTTCATCCCCTTCATCACCTGCGGCGATCCCGATCTTGAGACTACAGCCGCGGCGGTAAGGGCTATGGCTGAAAGCGGCGCCGACCTGATCGAGCTCGGTATTCCCTTCTCAGACCCCACGGCAGAGGGTCCCGTGATCGAAGCGGCAAATATCCGCGCTCTGAGCGGCGGAGTCAAGACGGATAAGGTGTTTGACCTCGTCAGAGAGCTGAGAAAGGACGTCACAGTTCCGATGGTATTTATGACCTACGCGAACGTTGTGTTCTCCTACGGCGCGGAAAAGTTCATCTCCACCTGCGCCGAGATCGGCATTGACGGGCTGATTCTCCCCGACATTCCGTTTGAGGAAAAGGACGAGTTCCTCCCCATTTGCAGAAAGTACGGCGTAGCGCTCATATCGCTGATCGCTCCGACCTCAGAGCAGAGAATCGGTATGATAGCGAAGGAAGCCGAGGGCTTCATCTACCTCGTGTCAAGCCTCGGAGTAACGGGCGTAAGGAGTGAGATCAAGACCGACTTAAAGTCGATAGTAGAGATCATTCGTCAGAACTCTGACACACCCTGCGCGATAGGCTTCGGAATCTCAACTCCCGAGCAGGCGGCGAAAATGGCTGAGATAAGCGACGGCGTGATCGTCGGCTCAGCGATAGTAAAGCAGCTCGAAAAGTACGGTAAGGACGCGGCGAAGTATATCGGTGAGTACGTCAAAGAAATGAAAAACGCGTTATAATGGCAATTCGCAATAAGGCTTCCCTTGGGGGAAGCTGTCGAGCGTAGCCAGACTGAAGAGGGTCCACATATAATCACTAGCGTGGAGCTCTCGAACATTCTAAAGTTGACCCTCTCCCGCCTCATTTCATTCGGCACCCTCCCCCGAGGGAGGGCTTAGCGCATTATCA